>JALONZ010000187.1 GCA_025454675.1 Anaerolineae bacterium
TAGTGTATCCATTTCGGTTGAAATTTTCCAATTAACCGCGCCCCGTGTAAGGGCGCAACATGTTGCGCCCTTACTTTCAACCGAATTCGATACAGTATCCAACAATCCCTAACCAAGCACGGTATGTGTTATAATAGAATCATAACGAAAGCGTTTCCAAATCCAGCAGAGGAGTAAAAATCATCATGCGCGTACCCACCATTAAAGATGTGGCAGACCGCGCCCAAGTCGGCATTGGCACAGTATCACGGGTATTGAATAACAGCGCCCAAGTGCGGGCAGAAACCCGTGAGCGCGTCTTAAAAGCCATTGAAGATTTGGGCTTCATCCCCAACCCCGCCGCCCGTCAATTATCGGGCGGAAAAACATCAGTGATTGGGGTCATCACGCCATTTTTTACACAACCCTCTTATGTTGAGCGCCTCGCGGGGATTCAATCCAGCCTATACGACAGCGATTATGATTTGGTGTTATATAGCATCAATTCGCGCGAGCATTTTCAGGCACGCCTGCAACACCTCCTCACGCAACGGCGGACAGATGGCTTAATTTTGCTCACCCCGCCCTATATCGAAACGCATAAATTCCCCGAACTGGAAAATATGCCGATTGTCGTACTCGATAGCCCGCATATGCCCCAATATCCCACCCTGCGGATTGATGACCATGTTGGGGGCAGGCTTGCCACCGAATACCTCATCAGCAAAGGCTATGACCGCATCGGCTTCATCGGCGATAAACTGGATGACCCCGATTTTGGGTCTGGCGCGACACAACACCGTTTTGCGGGGATGCAAGAGGCACTCGCAAAAGCCGGAATCGCACAGAATGCCGATTGGTATCGGTTTGGCGGGTTGGGTCATGATATTGCGCGGGTGTTGGCATATGAATTACTGAGTATGGCAGACCGCCCACACGCCATCTTTGCCGATAGCGATATTAAGGCATTTGATATTATGAATGTCGCCCGCGAGATGAATTTATCTATCCCTGATGATATTGCCATCATCGGCTTTGATGATATTGATGCCTCAAAATATATGATGCTGACCACCGTGCGCCAACCATTGATAGAAAGCGGGTCGCAAACGGTTGAATTGCTCCTCGATTGGTTGTTGAATAATAATGCGCCGGAAAAAATGATGTATTTATTGCCATTAGAGGTTATTCCGCGTGGTACAGCCTGATGAATCTGCCCTAATGCCCCCGTTGTGGCATGAGAATTTTGATGCGCTCATGCCACACAATCCGAATAAAGACGAAAAATCGCGCATTGGCTATTTTGTAGATTGGTTATCGCTGACGGGGCGGTCTTGGCTCACCCCTGATTTGCCCGATTATCTGCATTACCTGTTATATGAACGCACCAAAACCGATTTGAACACGGGTGATGTCATCCCCGCGCCCCTCTCCCCCACCACTGCCAATGTGCATCTGGCAACGATTCGCGGACGGTACAAAGATTTGCTTTCTAGCAATGCCGTGCGCGAATGGTTATATCAACAAGCCGCGCACCTGCCCACACTGGCAGAACGCAAAGCCTTCGTGGATGAAATTTTGGTGCGGATTCAAAATGATACCCACCCCACCAGCGCGATGGCACAAGTGATTATCAAAATGGATGTGGCAGATAGTGAGCATTTGCGTCTGCGTCCTAGCCAAGTGCGGACACTCCTGCGCCAGCCAAACATCAACACGTTGCTCGGTGTGCGTGATGTGGCGCTGATTGCCGTCCTCGCCTGTACGGGTGTCCGTGAGGCAGAATTGGTGGCGATTGAGGTGGATGATTTGCGCCAAACATTGGGCGGTGAGGTGGCGTTGCGCGTCAAAGAGGGTAAAAATCATAAACAGCGCCTTGTGCCATATGGCTTATTGGCGTGGTGTTTGGATTATGTGGATGTGTGGCTGATGAAGGCGGGCATCACCGAAGGCGCGGTGTTTCGGGGCATCCTGAAAAATGATAAAACCGTGCGAAAAACGCCGTTGACGGTACGCGCCGTGAATCAGATTATGAATAAATATCCGTTGTGGATAGATGGCGAGGCGCGGGTGGTGAATCCGCACGATTTACGGCGCACCTATGCCCGCAATGCCTATGAATTTGGCATGGATTTGGAGCGTATCCGCCAAAATTTGGGTCATGAGAGCCTGCAAACCACGCAGACATATATCGGCACATTGGATGTGAGCCAACGCCGCCCCCCGCGCATGTTCCAACCGCCGTATGCGGTGAAGGGGGGCATGTTCACTGTGCGCGATGCCGATGAGGATGAATAATATGTTATAATCAAGAAAAAAGGATGGGTAGATATGGACGCGCTTGAGCAAGAATTAATCATTCGGTTTATCAAATTGGATTTAGCCACAAAACAACAAGTATTGGCGTTGGCGGATAAGCCTCACGAATCTTCGGATTTTGATGAACTCATGAGGATGTCTAAAGCCTTACAAGACGAGCTATTGGAACAACATGGAGAGATGTCAGTGGTGGATATGGTAAACGAAGTACGTCAGGAGCATGAAGATGACCTCATTCACACCCACCCAATAAAATCTTAGACCAAACATATAAACTATAACACATCCCAAATAAACTACACTTGTACATTTTTCTCGCCAGATGCTAAAGCATACTGGCTATTCGACTTTGAAGCCCACTGAAGGGGCTAAAAACCAGACCATGTGTGCTGTCTTAGCGCCTTCAGTGCGCTTACAGGCTTTTTGCCTAGCGTGGTGTTTTAACACCTCGCGTAAGATAGGAGTTGATACAAGCCTAATCGCGCCGAAACACCATCAACGTGTGGTCATTTAGCCGATTAAACGGAAAAAACCGCGCGAGTCGGTGTTCCCAACGGCGCATGAATCCCCAAAAACGCGGGTATTTCGCCACCAACGGCGCGAGATAACTCGGTGGCAACGTCACCCCAATGCCAACCATCCGTTCCAAGCGCAACCCCGCCCGCGCAAAATCTCGGCGGAGTTCGGCGTGAGATGGATACCACACGCGCAACGCCCCACCATTCCCCACATGCACCAGCCGCCCACCAAAAAATCGGCGCACAGCCTGTTTGGGTCGCAAATGGAGCAGATGCCAAAAAATCTCGATAGGGCATGTGCGCGTCATGGTGACAATCACCGCCGTGCCATGCGGTTTGAGGTGCTGATGAATAAATTTTGCCAATTCCGCCCGATTTTCCACACAATTAATCACGCCAAAATTGGAAAATACCGCGTCAAATGGCGTATCCGTGAGGGGGGTGTTGGGGAGGGTATTTAGGTCAAGTTGCATGAAAGATACGCCACCCGCGTTATCAACCCCACCCCCTAACCCCCTCCCCATTACATGGAGAGGGGGAATTTCGTTGGCATGACGTTGCTCCCTTCCCCTACTTTGTGGGGGAAGGGTTGGGGATGGGGGATTTTTTGCTTTTGCCACCGCAATCATCTCCCCCGACGCATCGGTCGCCAAAACGGACATGCCCATTTCGGCAAAATGGCGGGCATCTTCACCTGTGCCACATCCCAGTTCCAAAATGTGCATAGGCGCGGTGAATGGGGTGTGCTTCCAAACGCATTCGCGCAACCATTGCCCCAATAATTGGTCGGTGAATTCGGCATCATAGTCGTGGGCGGCGGGGTCAAAGGCGGGTGTGGTCGTCATGAATTCTCCTTGAGGTGTTTTTCAAAAAAGGCAATCACCCGCGCCCGTGCATCAATAATCGAATTGGGGTCATTTTTCCCGTCACCCATAAACCGCGCCATCACCTGCATGATGAACGGGAATGAACTTTGTGAATGGTCATTCATGAAGGCGTGGTTGGTATTGGGATATTCCTTCACATCGTGGTCAATGCCCGCTTTTGTGAGGGTCGCTTCTAATTTGGATGCCGCCCCTTTGAGCGTGCGGTCAGATGCGCCATAACTGGCGACAATCGGGCAGGATTGACTGAGATAGTCGTCATAATCTTTGGGCAATGTGCCATAATTCACACTCGCCACATCATACCCGCCTTTGGGCGCGAGCATGAGCGCGAATCCGCCACCAAAGCAAAATCCGATTAATCCCACTTTGCCAGTAGATTGCTCATGGTTAATCAGCCATTGGCGCGTGGTCTCCATTTTATCGAATAATGCCCCTTCCCCGCGCAAATAATCGCGCATGATGCCCCGCAAACATCCCAAAAAAGTGCGCCCATTGAATAAATCTGGCGCGGCGACCAGATACCCTTCACTGGCTAACCAATCAGCTTGAACCCGAACATCATTCGACATCCCAAGTGCATCATGAATGATACACACGGCAGGAAATTCGCCTGCCCCGTCTGGCATAGCGACATGTGTCGCAAAATCTTGACCGTTGGCTTGTAGGGTGATGGTGGTTTGCATGTGAACATCCTTTCTGTGTAGGCAGTTATGTGTTTTCAGTCTGCTTTTTCTGGTAAACCTATCAATGCCTGCGCGACTGTCTTAAATTGGGGTTTGCCGAATAAATCTTGATGTTCAACATGAGTCGGTTCTGGTAAATCTAGGGTTTGATTGAATTTTTTATCAACACCCAAAAAGATAAGGCGTTGGCGCTTTTGGGCATTGCCATAGTGTGCGGAATTGAGAACACCATACGTTACATGATAACCCATATCGCTCATTTCGGCTAAAATCGCATCCAATAACCGACCTTTATCAATCCCTTTCAGATTAGAAACATTTTCCATCATGAATAATGGCGGATTGATTTCTTTGACCGCCCGCAAAAATTCAAAAATCAATTCACCACGCGGGTCATGTTGACCCTTCTGCTTCCCTGCTTGGCTAAACGATTGGCACGGGGGTCCGCCATATACCAGTGTGATGTCGTGAGGCTGAATGTGACAATCATCCAATAACGATTTTACAGATACCTGCCGAATATCTTGTTGATAGATGCGAAATGACTCGCCAAAATAACCGCGCAGGGTATCGCAACGGTCTTTTTCGATTTCTACACAAGCCACAGTCTTGAAATGGCTATTATCAGATGTGCAAACATGCTGATTGGCTATTTCTAATCCGCCTGCCCCGCTAAATAAACTCAGTGTGTGAAATTGCATTTGTTGAGGATTTTGACTTTTTGCAAAATGGAGCAATTGCCTAAATAGTGCTTCGCCAAGTTCAATCGGCACAGCATCCCCAATTTGGCGCTGAACACTGGTCAAACTTCCCTTAAATTCAAGGTCATCCGGAAACCCCTGCAAGCGTGCCGCTTCTCTGGGGGTGATTAAGCGGTCATAAAAGGGATGCACAAATTTATTATAGATATACCCTGTCACTGTCAATGATGGCTGGTCGGGATTGAGGCGTATCATGCGTAAATTGGGTCCGCCCTGCCGATTGGGGTCTTCTTT
>JALONZ010000188.1 GCA_025454675.1 Anaerolineae bacterium
TGTATGCGGGTGATTTTATGACATCCTTTTTTATTGGGGATGCCATCGAGTTTGAAAGTTGGCAATTACGCGAATTGGAAAAATTACACGAATCATTCATCCAAGCCACCCTACAACATATTGGGCAACTGCAAATACAATCACGCCCACAAGATGCGATTGTGTTGGCACGGCGGGCAATTGCCTTATCACCTTTGCGTGAGGACATCCAACGCGCAGTGATTCAACTCTACCGAGAAAGCGGTGATAAGGCATCTGCATTGCGCCAATATCACACTTATCGCAATTTACTATGGGAAGAATTGGGTGTCGAACCCGATTCTGAAACACAAGCTATTTTTCGGGAACTTGAAAAAGTACAACATACCCCAATTAAAATGGATTATTCCCTGCCCCCGCGCATTACCTCATTCATCGGTCATCAGGATGCCATGTATCAGATTGAAGCAATGCTTAAGGCGAATCGGCTCATCACTATCACCGCCACAGGTGGCACAGGCAAAACCCGTCTCGCGCTCGAAATTGCCTATCGCGCACAAGATAATTTTTTGGGTGGCGTTTGCTTCATTGATTTAAGCGAGATTGCCCACCCTGACCATGTTTTGCCCACCATTGCCAATGCGCTCCGTTTGCCAGATGCCCCTGATTTGTTGGTGCAAGTCACGCATTCTTTGCAAAATCGGCAGATACTACTCATCTTAGATAATTTTGAGCATGTGTTAGAGGCAGGCGAATTGATTGCCCATTGGATGCACCATGCGCCAACCGTCACCTTTCTCATCACCAGCCGCGAACCGCTTAAATTATATGGCGAAACCATTTTTCATCTACAAATGTTATCCCTACAAGAAGCGTGCCAATTATTTTATGAACGTGTACGGACGGTTCAACCCGATTTTCAACGCACAGAAGCTGTAGATGCAAAAGTAAAATCCATTTGTCAGCGATTAGATGGCTTGCCACTGGCGATTGAACTGGCATCCACCCGTGCGCGGACAATGAGCATGGATGAAATTTTGGCGGGATTGAATCACTGCTTGGATTTATTGGCAACTGATTTACGAAATATGCCCCGCCGACAACGCGCATTATTTTCGGCTATCGAATGGAGTTACTCACTCCTCACCCCCGAACAAGCCCTTTTATTTCGGCGGTTAGCAGTATTTCGGGGTGGATGGACGCGCGATGTCATCCCATTTATCGCGCCGAATAATCGTGAATTAGATAATCTGGTAGATAAAAATTTAATCAGGCGAGTATTTTCTGGCACACATCGTTATAACATGCTCGAAACGATTCGGGAGTATGCGTATCATCAGCTAGAAAAAACAGATGAATTAGCCATCGCGCAAGATGCAATGGCACAATGGATGCTTCATTTTTCAGAAGATGCGATGTCCCAAATCCAGACTAAAAACCATAGCCATGTCATTAAGCAAGTCAGAGAAGAAGATGAAAATATCCGCATCGTGTTAGATTACCTCGCCACACAACCCAACCAATTAGTCACTTATGCGCGGATTGTGGGTGCATTAGGATGGATATGGAATTTTTTAGGAATTTGCACCATGCCCTTTCAACATGCAAAGCGTATCATCGCCCAAGCCGATAAATTGCCCGAATCAGTGCGGGCAAATGTATTGGTTAGTGGTGGGCATAGCGCCCATGAAATGGGGCAATGTGACTTAGCAGAAACTTGGCAACGAGAAGCACTCCGTATTTATCAAGAATTGGGCGACGAAGCCAATATCTATTACACCGAGTTCTTTTTATCGGGGCGTATGACAGATAAAGGCACTTCTGTCGAAAACTTATCCGTACTCCGCCAAAAAGCACTTGAGCGTAACGATTTATTTTTATTGAGTTTGGTCAATATCAACTTGGGCGCAACCTTATTAGATAGAAGGCAAATCACCCAAAGTATCGTTATGCTAGAGGAAGGGATGAACATCTGCGAAGAAATGGGTTTTGTGTTGCTACTGCCCATTTATTATTTAAATATTGCTGATACCTATTCTGCTAATGGAGAAGTTGAAAAAGCATTCAAATTTTTGGAACGGGCGTATGCCATCAGCCAAGCCGAAAATTACATCTTCACCTGTATCATTTCATTGATGGAGTTATGCGATTTATGTTATCGCATCGGGCGCTTTGGTGATATTGAATCGTATGTGAATGAAGCCGAACAACTAACCAAACAATTGCCATTGCCCATGTTATCGGTGCGCGTTCATTTTTGGCGGGCGGTGGTTGCATCATTCACGGATAATATGGCGCAATTTTATGGTGCATATAAACATATTTTCCGATACATTCATATATCCGATGTCAATATGTCATTTTATATCATGAATAGCATCTTTTATTTGATTTTGATGATGGTTAAACGCAGAAAATCATTAGAGAAATGTGCTTTATTGGTTAGTGGGATTGATGCGTACCGCGAAAAGATTAATATCACATACTCGGATATGCAACAGAATTGGCGAGATGCTATTTTAGAGGCATTTGCAGAGGTACATCATCCCTACCAAGAACAAGGCAAATTGCTCAGTATTGAGGATGTGCTTCGGGAAAGTGAAAATTTATTGGAGCAATTAATCTTGTAGGGGTTTGCCAACCATCGCAAACCCCATAAATAACGTCAGTTATGGATAACAAATAGGACTGCAAAATCACCCCTATCCCCCCTGCCCCCTTATCCCCACTACGTGGAGGAAGGGGGTGAAAATCGCTTCTGGGCGCAGTTTTAGCCCCCTCTCCACAGCGTGGGGAGGGGGTTGGGGGTGGGGTGAAATAAAAATAATCTTAACCATAATTCACGTTAAATAGCATCATTTCATGGAATAACCAACACTTGCCCGACATAAATCAGGTTGCGATTGACAATATGATTGGCTTGCACCAACGCATCCACCGTCACACCGCATCGGCGTGAGATACGGAATAAGGTATCGCCACGGCGAATTGTATAAGTAGACCCACTGGCACAGGTTTGTGTGCCTGTGGTGACGGTGACGGTCTGATTCACCGTTGCACCATTATAGGTGATAGTTTGTTGCGCGATGATGTTTTGCTGTGGGGGTTGTGTGACTGTGTTCGGCGCAGGTGGCACAACGGGTACAGGCACAGCAATAAAAACAGGCATGGGGCAACTGAACAATTTGGTAAATTCATCCGACCCTGTTGCAAAATAGGGACCCCCAATCCATTGCACGCGGAAATTGCCCACAAGGTCATAACTCAGAATCACCTGCCCTAATGGTGTTTGGGCAGAGATTTGACCAGCACCCCGCGCAAACAAGGTACTATATTGAAATACGGTCAATGAGACACCTGTTTCATCGGGTGCAATGCCATAAATTTCCACGCTTGTGGTATTACAATTCCCAAAAACACGGTCGCCATTGCTATATCCCGATTGCGCCGATACAGGCAATCCAATTGCGAACAACATGATTAACAAGAGGTAACGAAATTTTTTCATGAAGGATAATCCTCCTTATAAACGGCTTTTAATTGTATATTACAACCATTTAACCCAAGCCGTGAGAGAATTGCCATCTTTATGACGGACTTATAACGATGTTCGTAGGGGATGCAAACTTAGCCAAAATTCCGTATAGTCAAAAGAGAATTTGAAATAAAAAAACCACCCAAAATATAGGTGGTTTTTATGTGGGCAATATAGGACTCGAACCTATGACCTTCTCGACGTCAACGAGACGCTCTGCCAATTGAGCTAATTGCCCATCTAAGTTTTATTATAGCTTAAACAGGCAATTTTGCAAGTGGTGAATCGCTAGGCTTTTAGGAAGGCATCGAATACATTCTGACGGCGCTGACGATTAAAATTGACCAAGCCATAACCATCATCCATGCCATCACCATACCCATACCACACCGCACAAGCCACTTTGCCCACCAATTTGGTCTTGATTTCATTATAGAACGCGCTCACATATTGGCTAACCCCGCCTGCCAAGCCATCATTGCCTTGTTGACCCAAAACACCCCATTCGGTAATCCAAATGGGTTTGGTCGGTAAGGCTTGGCGCAAATGATTGACCGCCGTCACCAAATCACCATGTACCGTGAATGGATTGCCCACGGGTCCGTTGCCATAGGCATGAAAACCAATCCCATCTGGGCGAATGTTGCTCGGCATATTGCGGAAGGCAGTATTGATATACTCCAAACCGCGACCCGCACCTGTCACCAACCCACCTGTGATGATGAGCGTTTTGGAATCTACAGAACGAATCGTTTTAATCGTCTCCGATAGCAAATAACCATAAAAATCGGGTTTGAGAGGAAGCGCCGACCGAATATTTTCTGGGAGGGTGTCTTGCTCATTCCAAACCTGATAGGCATGAATCAAGTTTTTATCCTTAAAAATTTGCGCGGTTTGCTTGACGATATTCAAAAATCTGGGGGTGAAAAATGTGCGCCAACGGTCATCATTTAGGCTTTCCCATGTGAATCCGCCACCCTCACCATAAGTTTGATGCCCCAAAATGAGGATAACTTTTAATCCCGCCCGTTGACAGGCTTGCAGATAGGGCAAATAGCGGTTAAAGGTGAAATTCACATCCTGATTGCCAAAGGCGCGTTGTTCATCACTTGGTGGGAAGTTTGGATTGCGCGAGACATTAAATTTGAGGCGTACCCATCCCATGCCTGTTAACAAGGCTGGGTCTGGATTGCCTGCGGGGTTATCCAAATCCAAATTCACACCTGTCACTTTTGTACCGCGCAAAATGGGGTCTAAAACAATCACCCCGCCACTGCCTTCATCATCCAAACTGACGGCACGCAAAAATTCACCCGCACAATAGGCTTCATCCACACCAGCCCGCCGAATTTTTATCCATTGATTCGGCACACCGACTTTCGCCAACACGCGACCATGAGGCTCTGAGGTTTCAATCAGGTCGCTAGAGGTGAGTGTGCCTAAAATTTTGACACCCTCTGTCGCGGCGGGCTTTTCGCGGATACGTAAACTCCCCGTTGGACGCAAGCGCATATTCGCCCAATACACGAATAAGGTCGGGTCTACGACATTCGGCAACTTGAACTCGGATAAGCCACCTGCGGATGATTGCACAACCAATTTCACAGATGTACCTGCGGCTTTGCCAATCACCGCTCCCGTTTTAACAGTCGTATTGGGACTGACTTTAATCTCTTTCAATCCGCCATAGGTGGTGGTATAGGTCACACCGTCCAAAACGGTGGCAATTTGAATATACGACCCATAATTCAGCGCATCATTCGCCGACACTTTGACGACTGTCCCGCCAGCCGCGCAAAAAATATCCACATCTTCTTCAGTGCTAATATCAATCCCTTCGTGTGTATCGGGATTGCCATCGGTAGAG
>JALONZ010000189.1 GCA_025454675.1 Anaerolineae bacterium
GTGGGAAAAAGTACGGTATCGGTGCATATTGCAACGGGGTTGGCGACTAAAGGGCATAATGTGCTTTTGGTAGATACTGACCCGCAAGGTCATGCGGGGTATTCGTTGGGAATTGCGCCACAACCCGGATTATTTAGTTTATTAGTCGATAAAAAAGATTTTCAGGATGTGTTGCGCCCCGTCCCACCGCAGGCGTATAGTGTACCAGACCATCCTGCGAAGGGACGTTTATTTGTATTGCCGAGTGACGAAAAAACGGGGGTGATTCCACTGCTGGAAAAAAATCCGTTTGCATTTTTGGGGCGGTTGGATGAAGTTCAGAAGGCATTCGATTATGTGATTATTGATACTGCGCCCACAACCACGATGTTTGACGGTGCGGTGTATATGGCGGCGCGGGCATTTGTGTATGTGACAGAATGTGAAGCATTGTCATTTGACGGACTCAAACGCGGTTTAGACCAAATTCGGGAATTTGAGGGGCGACGGGCAGATTATAATTTGCCACCGAATCGGATTTTGGGGATTGTGCCAAATAAATTTCGTGCCAAGACGGAAAATCACGAGCGGAATTTGCAATATGTTCGGGATGCGTTTGGCGGGGTGGTATGGGATGCGATTCCACTGCGAACTGTGTTCTCTGAGGCGACTAATTTTAAGCAGGCGGTGTTTGCCTATGCGCCGACCAGCTATGAAGCTAGTATTATGTGGGCATTGGTAGAACGCTTTGAGAAGGAGGTGATGGCATGGGAAAACGCAAAATAAAAGGGAGCGATTTTAATCATTTTGGTGATGGAGGTGAAGAACGCAATCGTGAAGATGCCAGTTATGAAGAGACGAATGCGGCATTTTTTGGGCAATTCACCGAGATTGAATCTATAAAGCATTTGCGCGTCGAACAAGTAGATATTTTTCGGATTGCACCCGACTTAAGACAACCACGACGGGTTGTTCCCAGTAAATTACGTCAGGGATGGAGTGGCAATCCGCATGAAGTTAGCCGTTTATTTGAAAATTGGTTACAAATCATCAATGATGACCGCCGAGCCAACAATTATCCCGATTTCAATCTGCGTGATACATTGGATATGATTGAAACCGAAGATCCATCGCCTAGCGCAGAACATGCAAAACAATATGATGAAGAGCATCGGATGCCTCGTTTTTGGGTAACTGAGCGCGGTGTTCGGATTGACCCTCGTGATTTGGCAAAGGCGAATTTATCTGTATTAGATGATGGTGTTCGTCCTGAGCAAATTCAAATACCTAACATATTAGAGTTGAAATTAGAATTATCCAAATTCAGTAGTGAAGCCACATTCATGTATATTGTTGCACTGGCGGCGAGTATACGAGAGCATGGTTTGACAAACCCGATTACCATCAGCAAAAAAGGGGCAGGATATGTTATCGAAACGGGCGAGCGCCGATGGATGAGTTATCATTTACTCCATTATGTATATGGGGATAAATGGAATAAAATCCCTGCTAGGATTGTAGATAAATCAGATAGATGGCGACAAGCTACAGAAAATAATGTCCGACAGAATTTGAATGCAATCGCAAAAGCGCGTCAATTAGCACTTTTAATCATGGAAATGTATGAGCAAGAAGGGGTTGCATTCACAGAGATTAATGAGTTTGAGCATGAGCAAGACTATTATGCACAAGTTGCCGATGGAGATAAGTGGCGCATTCAAAGAGGTCAGGGACAAAAAATCATCACAATGTTAGGTTTACGCGATACAAGTCAAATTCGGCAACATCGCGCATTACTCCGCATGGAACGAAATATTTGGGATTTTGCTGATGACAATGATATTAGCGAGTACGAATTACGTGAGATGATTCGCATGGGGTTAACACCGATTAGTCAAAATAAGGGTGGTATATCAGCCACCAAATCAGCATTATCCAAAGAACCAGAACCAAATCTATTTTTTCAAGAATGGCACAAACTAGCACAGCGTCACCGTGATTTAGCGAAAAAATTGCCATCACCAGACCGCCATAAAATGGTGGTTATGTTACGTCAGTTGGCAGATGAAATTGAGAAGATGAAATGAGATACCGTTACGGCAGTAACGGTATGCCCTAAAAAACAGGCAAAATCCGCATTTTTTCATGAGAACGCGCTCATATAACATCCCAAACAAAAAAGGGCATTGCCAACATCGGTATGCCCTTTTTTATGAACTGCCCTACTCTATCGGCTAGGCTTGTTCGGATAACACTTCTTCTGGCGCACTGCCCAAATAGGCTTTAATAACAGCAGGGTCTTTTTGGACATAGGCAGGTGTGCCTTCAGAGATTTTTGTGCCATAGTCCATCACACTCACTTGGTCAGAGATGCTCATGACCAGTTTCATATCGTGTTCAATGAGGAAGATGGTCAAATTCAGTTTATCGCGCAGGTTACGGATAAATTCCATCATTTCATCCGTCTCTTGCGGATTCATCCCAGCCGTTGGTTCATCCAGCAATAAGAGTTGTGGTTTGAGCGCCAGCGCCCGCGCGACCTCTAAACGCCGTTGGAAACCATAAGCGAGATTGCTTGCCAGCAAATCACCTTTATCCCCTAGCCCAACAAATTCCAGCAACCGATAGGCTTCTTTGAGCGCCTCCCGTTCTTCACGGCGGGTATGACCAAATCCGAAAATGGAGCCAATTGGTGTGGCTTTAAGGTGGATGTGCATCCCAACAAGAATATTTTCCAGCGCGGTCATCGCCCCAAACAAGCGGATATTTTGATATGTCCGCGCAATACCGCGATGCGCGATTTGGTCAGTTCGTAGCCCACGAATATCGCGGTTATTGAACATAATCCGTCCTTCTTCGGGAGTATAAAATCCGGTGATGCAATTGAAGAACGTGGTTTTACCTGCACCATTGGGACCGATGAGGCTGGCAATCATGCCACGTTCAATTTTCAATTCGACTGCATTCACCGCCGTTAACCCACCAAAGCGTTTTGTGATGGTCATTGCATGTAACAATAAATCACCCATAATCATCTCCTCCTCAATCTGTACCTGTAGGTTCGGGCTGGGTCAATAATCGTGCTTGCTCGCTCAAACGCGGGGGCGCGGGGGGCAATAACCCTTCTGACTTGACCAACATCACCAACACCAACAATCCACCAAATGCCAACAACCGATAACTTTCCAATTCGCGGAGTAACTCAGGCAGTCCTGCCAACACAACCGCACCCAAAATCACACCCGGAATAGACCCCATCCCACCGATAATCACCAGCGCCAACACATTAATCGAAAATGCCAGTTTATAATT
Source organism: Anaerolineae bacterium (assembly GCA_025454675.1). Classification (GTDB taxonomy): domain Bacteria; phylum Chloroflexota; class Anaerolineae; order Aggregatilineales; family Phototrophicaceae. The sequence goes on from JALONZ010000189.1 coordinate 3,292, forward strand.
TTCGGGGGTCACACTTTGCAATTGCGCCGCCAAAATTGCACCACCTAGCCCACCAATCGCAGAACTCACCATGAACGCCATCAACTTCGTGCGGACGGTGTGAATGCCCATCGCTTCCGCCACATCTTCATCCGCCCGAATCGCCCGCCAACTTCGTCCTTGCCGAGAAATAGATAATCGGTAGGTCACGAAAATAGCGATGAGAATGGCGAAAATATATAGATAAAAAACACTGGTCGCATTCCCAAATACCAGATTCACCCCCTCTTCCCCGCCAACAGGCAAAAAGATTTCTGGCACAGGAATGGGTGATAGCCCTTGTGCGCCACCCATGAGCGGCTTGAATTTATCTGAGTAAATAATACGGTTGATAATTTCACCAAAACCCAATGTGACAATTGCCAGATAATCCCCGCGCAAACCCAAGACAGGCACACCGAGCAACATCCCTGTCACTGCCGAGAATATCACTGCCAATGGTAATGCGCCCCAAAAATCAATCCGCCCAGTACACAACTGATTAATTTCATCCAGTGTAATCAAATTGGGGTTAATCGCCACACCATTACACGTCAAAATATTCGGACCCGTCAAAATCCCAACCGTGTACGCACCAATCGCAATACTCGCCACGAATCCCAAATCGAGCAAGCCGGCATAGCCAATCATCACATTCAACCCAATGCCTAACATGGCATATAAAATAATCAGGTTGATATTATTTGCCAGCGACACGCCCATAAATTGTGGGGCAACCAACACAACACCCGCAAGGACAAATAAAAATATCCCGCGTGATTGCAACTTCCCACGTTGTGCCAATTGGATAAATTGACCATCTGCTTTTTTGCCAAGTGTTGGGATGAATGCAATTCCCACCACAAGCAACCCGAAAATAATCAACGCCGTTTCGAGTGGCAGTTTACGCCCAGCCGTATTGAGCAATCCCAAAATAACCAGCGCCAATATAAAATAAAGGCTGGTATTATGGCTTAATCGCTCCGCTTTGGGCGCTAATGCCCCAGCTAACCCTGTGAGCGCAAAAACGCCAAATAATCCGCCAATAAGACCACGCGCCCCCATATCAATAATCAACGGTGCAGTCCCCAAACCGCGTAAAATACCATCGCGCTTAAACGCATCTTCTGTGCCAATAAACAGCAATGCCAGCGCCACAAATGCCCCAATTAGCGCCCCAATACTCATGAGTAACCACTGTGGAAGCGGGTCTGTTCGTCGGGTATTGATAAGCCACGATGCCACATATGCCAAACTAAAAGCGATAGCGAATGCCAACGCATCAGGCAAGGTGATAATCCCGTTGATTTTTGTGGAAATAAGCGCCAGCACCACAGTTAACACCGCACTCACAGCCACTATCAATTGCAACCGCAATGAGAGTAAAACTGCAAATCCGCTAACCGCGCCCATCATCGCACAGAAAATAATCAACTTCACCAACCCGCCCAATTCTACCGCTAAAGCGGGGTCTGTTTCGGTCGCAGGTACGGCGATAAATCGTATCATCTCACCAAATGTCAATGGACTCGGATTCACCCCCTTCAGGTTTTGGAAGATGAAACGCATATCAATCGTTTCATACAACCACACCAATCCAACCCACATCACGCCAATCGCCAATGTCGCTATAATCGCATTCACCATCGGCACAAGTGGCTTTTGATTCCGCAGTGGATAAGCACACGCATAACCCGTCATCCCAACCATCGCAATGATAATCACGGTGTTCAAACTCAACTGGTCTGGAATCACTTGCTGTCTCTCGAATGTGTTGAAAATGCCCGTTAAGGTCAGCAACAAGATAATTCCCAGCGCCAAAATACCACGTTGAAATGTACTCTTTTTTATCATGGCGTTTTATACCTTCTTATCTGCAACAACTTCGCCAAAAATACCCGTTGGGCGGAAAATCAAAATGGAGACCAATAACCCGAATGCAATCACATCCTGTAGCTGATTATCTAATCCCAATAATCCAGGTCCAACTGCTTCGACCACCCCCAAAAATAACCCACCAAACATCGCACCGGGTACATTCCCAATCCCACCAACA
>JALONZ010000190.1 GCA_025454675.1 Anaerolineae bacterium
AATACACTCAAGAAACTGCCCAAAATGACCACCGCGCAGGCTTGTATCCAATGGACAACCCACCACGAATCGGTAAGGCTCATATGGCGTTCTTTGGGATTGCTCACAAGGCGCGTGATGCCGTCATAAGCGGTGATGAGCAAAAAGGGTATCATCCATGACCAAACGCGCCCCGTCTCGCCCCTTGCGGTATTGCTTAGGGTGGTGATGAGGATGGTGAGCCATAACGCCAAACCGAGCAATAAAATCGGTTGCATCGCGCCTTTTTCGCGTCCGCGTAATCCCCAATATAAGCCATATAAACTGAGGAGCGCCCACATAATCCCCGCGAATAATATCCAATCCCAAACGTGCATGACCACCCAAAACCAATAATTGCGGTCAAGTTCTAAATGGTCATCGAGTGCCACATTCAAAATTTCGAGTGGGGTTTCGCGCGTGATGAGCCAATATGTCCCCCACACGATTAACATCCCAAATCCGAAGATGATGCCGACCAACTCCGCATGGAGTAAACGCGATGAACGGATAGGTTTTTGCCCCAAAAATGAGGATAAGAGGGTATATAACCCAAATAGCAAAAACATGGGCATAAACGCGAAATTGATGAAACTGCCAACCCCTGCCACAAACCCCGCGATGAGCAAATAGCGCAGGCTACCTGCCCGCCTAAAGCCGTGTTTGGCACTCGCCATGATGCCCAAGTGCAAATATAAAAAGCTGGTGATGGCAAAGAATGGGTATAAGCTATTCCACGAGCCAGCCCATAGGGCAATACTTGGCACAAGCGCCCACCCGATGATGAGGCGGCGCGAGGCTTCTTCTGTAAAAAATTGTTTGGCGACGGCGAATAACGGGATAACGGTCAGACTTGCCCAAAAGGGCATGGTGATGCCAAACCACGCGCTTGCCCATTCGGCGGGGGTGTAATCAATAAACCGATACACCTGACACTGATACATATAAAGTGGGTCACGCAAGGCTTCTGTGATGGAAACGGGCAGGGCATTGAATGCCGATTCCAGCAAGGCATACCAAAATGGCGCACCGGGCGGGCTAAGTGCCACATGACGCGGTAAGTTGGGCATGAGCATAGACCAATCACGCCACAACGTTTCCGCTTCGGCGGAATTGAGCCACATGCCAACGGGGTGCGGGGCAGTTGCGCCTGCGGAAAGTGTGCGGACGAGCATGGTATATAACGCATCGCCATCGCGCAGATATGCCGCGCCCCATGCGATGAGGGTCGCGCCAATCATCACCCCACCGAATAACATCCACAACCGTCGTTTTTGCAATTGCCATACCAAGATGAGATAGGCAAGGATGATGAACGCCAACACCAGCACGCGGGCATAGGGGACGCGGATATGTGACCAGCGCCAACCGAAGCCTCCGCGTAACCATTCGCTGAGGTCGAAAGCGATTGCCAATAATAACCCTGCTGAAATCAGGGTCATCAGCAAAAAAGACCGTCTGAATGTGGATTTATTCGCCATAAGCCGATTAATTTACAAACCGATATTTGATGAGCGCCCATAATGCTTTGGGTGCGTCATGCCATTTAATCTTTTTGCCTTCGTCCCATTCGCGCCCGTTATATGAAATCGGGACTTCATAAATGCGGATGCCTTTTTTCAAGACTTTGGCGGTGAATTCCGGTTCAAATTCAAATCCCCGCGCCCGAATGACCATATCTTGAACCACTTCGCGCCGAAACACTTTATAGCAGGTTTCCATATCGCTCAAAATGGCATTGTATAAGACATTGGTGGCGAGGGTGAGCAATTTATTAGCCACCATATTCCAAAAGTTCATCGCTTTGCGCGGACCGCCCAAAAAGCGCGAGCCATACACCACCGTTGATAAACCTTCTTCCAGTGGCTTGAGTAATACTGGATAATCACGCGGGTCATATTCTTCGTCCGCATCTTGGATGAGGATGATGTCACAGCGTGCCGCCTTAAACCCTGTTACCAACGCCGCGCCTTTGCCCTGATTATGGTCATGATATAAAATATCGAGGTCATCATTGCGCGGGTCTTCTTGCAAACGGCGCAAAATTTCACGGCTTTTATCGGTTGAACCATCATCCACAATGATGATTTGGTCTGCCAATTCAACCGCACGCACACGCTCAATCACCTTTTCGATGAAATGTTCCTCATTGTAGCAGGGGATGACAACCGTTAAGGTCAGGCGTTTTGCCCCTGTTTTGGCGGTATTGCTGGCACTGGATGTATTTTCTTGCATGTAAAAATCCTCAAGATAAGTGCTATTCGATGAATTCACCGATTATAGCATGAAATTGAGGGGTGTTAATATCCATCCCCGCCGAGAGCTTTGCCACCGCCTAATTCTTTGATGATTGCCACACCCGCGCTCACACCCAACCGATTCGCGCCTGCCTCAATCATGGCGAGTGCGGTCGCCAAATTGCGGATGCCACCACTGGCTTTGACACCCATATCCGCGCCAACCGTATTTCGCATCAGGCGAATATCATCTGCTGTTGCGCCACCACTTGAAAATCCGGTGCTGGTCTTGACGAAATCCGCGCCCGCATCCATACAAACCCGACATGCCACGACTTTTTCAGCATCGGTTAATAAGCACGTCTCTAAAATGACTTTGCAAATCGCGCCCTTTAGCTGACATTCCGCCACGATGGACGAAATATCATGATGCACCGCGCTGATATTATCGGCTTTCAGTTCCCCCACCGATAGCACCATATCAATTTCGGTTGCGCCGTGTTCCAAAGCGACTTGGGTCTCATATACTTTGGCGGATGTGTGCATCGCACCGAGTGGAAATCCGACTACGGTACACACTTTCACCGCGCTACCCGCCAATTTTTGCGCCGCGAGTGGCACATAAACCCCATTCACACACACAGAGGCGAATCCGTATTGCATCGCCTCTGCACAAACTACCTCAATTTGTTCGGGCATGGCTTCTGGCTTGAGGAGCGTATGGTCAATCATACCCGCGAGTGTTTTTGCATCCATTGATTTATCCTTATTTGGGATGTTGGTTATTCTGGTCTAAAAAATGATGCTTCTGCCCAACCCAATTGACCGTTATCAAATTGAACATAATAAAATGTGCAACATCCAACGAATTGACTTTCTAAAATTGTACCTGCTGTACCCGGTTGTACTTCACCGATGACTGTCGGTTGCCCGCCACCGGGGACAGATGTGATGCCGATACTATAGGCGAATGATACCACCACCCGATTCGGTGATGATGGGGCGGCTGTTTCGGTAGATTCGGCATTATTGCCATTATTATTTGTTGTCACAGGAGCAGGGGTTGGCACAAAACTGGCTTCGGCGATGAATGCGTCTAAATCGGTTTGGGCGATGGGTTCTGCGATAGCGATGGTTTCTGGCAATCCCAACGCGACAATTTCATCGGTTTCATAGGGGACAGCCTCATAAGCAACCACATCATCCACCGTTTCTTGGGTCAATTTTGCGCCTGCGGGGATATAAAATATCTCATTCCCCACCAACACCTTAATATCACCCGCCAATATATGCGCCACGACTACATCGCTATTCACGACAACCAACGATGTGTTTTCGGATAACACATAGGTTTTATCACCGATGATGAGTTGGCTTGGTTCGGTGGTTTCCAGATGAATATAAGGGATGCAATCACTTTCTTCTGCGGGGGTATATTCCAAAAGGGTCGGAATAACCGCGTTGCTATTGCCGATGACCGGTAAATCAGCAATTTCTGCCGATAAATTGCTCACCAAATCGGCAAAAACCCACCCGCCATCCTCATCATTCACCCGAAGCCATTCAGATGATTGGTCACGCCCAACGATTTCTGCGGTGCTTCCGCTTTCTATGACGGCTACCACCAACCCACTCCGCGAGGGTAATGAGCGCACATTCACATTCTGAGCCACATCCCCTGTGACAATTTCGAGGGGTGTTGATGTGAGTTCGCCATCTCCCGCAAGGGTGGCGATGAGCGTATCTTGTTCAACGGTGACATCGGATAGCGTGCAATATTCCTCAGATGTCTCTTGTGCGACTAACGAGATACTAAAACTAAGAATGATGATGAACAGCCATATTTTTTTTAGCATGTCATATTCCCCTTTGTGATGCTGATAAAATTATTTCATGTCCTCAACGTTGACTTGTACATAGCTCCCCAAACGGATGAGCCGATTGATATACGGATTGCGGATGACGGGCATTTTCATGACCTCACCATCACGCACCAATGTCAGATGATACACCGAAACCGAGCGCAATCCCGCAAAAAAACGGTCTTCCACGCCGACTTCACGTTGAATTTCCCAACCTTGTGTGAGCAATGTCACGAGTGCATCGCCACCCGCATATCTTTCGGAATCGGAATGCCAATGTTGGGTTACATCAAAATAATCCATGTGATAATTAGAAGAAGTGTTGTTCATAGTGGGTCTCCAAAAAAATAATTAGGCTATTTTATTTACTTTGAATGCTGGTTCGTTTCTTCGCTTGACGGCAGGCGCTAAAGCACCCGCCTAGCATTCCTAAAGCCTGCTGAAGCAGGCTGTCCTGCCTATTTTGAGGGATATTTTGGTTTTTAGACCAATTTACCCACCTATTTGTGATAGACAAGCGCCCTTTAGGGTGCTTTTACAGAGCGATTAGCCAGAGACTTTAGTCTCTGGTGAAGAAAACGCTGTAACCAGCAATCAAGTATTTATCCTGATTGTAACCGACTCTTTCATGGGGTGCAAATTAACATTCGGGATGAGTCAAGCGTGTTCTCATCTTACCGATATAAATTAGTCATTTAACAACTTAACCCCAAATCCTGCCAGAAATTTACTGATTCCCACCACATTCAACATAATTTCGCCGTTGCGTATTTTTTGTTTGACATCGCGTATCGAAAGCGGGCGAATTTGGTAAATATATTTGGTCAATATGCAATATAAAACCTCCTCTTTCACATATATATCAGGGTCATTATCCAAGACGAATAACAAATGATGGTCTATCACTTGCTTTTGAGAAGCCCACACACTGGCGGCACAACTTCGCACAGAACTATTTTCATCATGAAGCGATAGGTGCCGAACTTTCTCCATTAAAAATTCATCTAAGACAAAATGAAACCCCAATGCGGTTAGACACTCGTAACGCCAATCTTCACTATCATCATTCAGGCATTTTATAAAAAATTCTTTTGCTGGTTCATAACGATGATGTGCTAGTAAATGTATATCACTGGGATTAGCAAATTCATTTTGTTGATGTGCCTGAATGATTTGTGCTAGAACACGCTGTAAATCAGGATTATCGCTCATCAGAATAATTTTCCTCATATATTCATCA
>JALONZ010000191.1 GCA_025454675.1 Anaerolineae bacterium
CAATTGTAACACAGCCGACGCATCTGGACGCGCCAAATAATACATATTCCCCTCTATGGATTCGCGGGTGGTGCGAATCATCACCCATTGGCTATCTGGTGACCACCCCGTCCACGCCGTATTATTGATTTTCACATCATTCGTCTCCAGCAGATGCAATTCGCCTGTGTTCAGATTCAAGCCATAGGCACGCGGACGGCGGTCATTATTCACCAAAGCCAACCATTCCCCGTTGGGGGATAAAACAGGGAGTATGCTGGTCTCAAAATCGTCTAATAGCACGGTCAATTCGTCTGTAGCGAATGTATAGCGTTCAATTGTATTCACACCGCGCAATAAAACCGATTCACCGCCCACACGGCGCACATCTACCGACCATTGGGCATCCAAAATAACGGTCGGTTGGTTATACAGCAAATACACCAAGCCCGTCTCAAAATCGAGGGTGTACATGCCGCCAATCGTGCCATCTTGTGGGTTATCCCGACATTGAAACAACACATGCCGATTATCCGCCAACCAACGCCACGCGGTTGCGGAGCAATTGACATAATCTTCTGGCAGATGAACAACACGCCCCATCATTATATCCCACACGGAAAATGTGGCTTGATTGAGGGCGCTGGTGGGCAAAATGAGGCGTTGACCGTTATTCGATAGGCTGATATTGCCACTCGATTGAATCGGGAATGAGATATAGGTGGGCAAATTACGATTTACATCGATGATTGCCATGTGCTGATTATCTTGTTCATACGAATACACTTGGGCAATGATGCGTGTGGTGGGGATAGATGCGCCAATTGACACCCCAACAAAGCAGATAATCCCTAATGAAATGGTCAGCACAAGGCTCAAGCGAAACAGGCGGGTGATATACACAAATTCAATCCTTGTTTTATATCCATCCCCATCATTGTAGGCGATTTTGTGTTATATTCAAAAAGATATTTTTTAGGTTTGGATATAAACATGAATCTGAATGCGTGGTTATTGCGCGTCACCTTTGGCGTGGCATTGTTGTTTGGGAACGAAATTTTATTGTGGCAAGACCCGCCTTTGCGTAGCTTGCCCGATTGGGGCTTATTGTTGCTGGGGTATATCGCCATCAGCGCCATTTTGCTGGATTTAACTGTGCGCTATCGCGTGAATGATGTGTATTTGGTCATGTTGGTGATGTGCATCGGCGCGTTGCTCATGGGGTTGTTGATGAATCCGCGCCTGTTCTTCGCCGATTTTCCGCGCCACCTGATTACACGGGTCATCGGCGCGAGTGCCTTCATCACCACCGAAATGTGGGGCTTACTCATTGCCCTACTCGGCGGACATATTGGGCGTTATCGGCGTAATTTCATCGGATTCGGCTTCATTGTTGGCTTCAATTGGGGTGTTTGGGCGCATTATGCCTATGTGTTGAATGGTTGGTCAAGCACACCCGCCCAACCGATGGATTTGGTCATGTATGCGGGGATTTGCTTGGGGGCAATCATAACGGGTGTATGGATTTGGCATAGGCGCTACCAACCCACCGCTACCCCATTGATGTTACGCATGAACATCATCGAATGGTGTAGCATCGGCATCATCCTGACGGTGTTATTCATCATACAAGGCTTAGGCAATATTTATATCGGCGCAGAAATCATCGTCTCGCTGATATTGATTGTGGTGTGTTGGTTGGGCTTATGGGCGAACCGCCCAGACAAGGGTAAAATGTTGATGGATGCCCATTTTCCACCTAAAATCGCGTTTTCATGGGCATTTTTCGCGCTCATCGCCTTTATTTTAGGGGCGATATTGGGATATGGCTTGCCACTACTGAATATTAACGGATTTAGTCAACTCTATTTACTTGAACTCGCTTTTGCGGGCATTGGATTCATCTGGTTGCCCCTTGTGGCGGCAGTTTTGGCTGTGCGCGGGGTGGAGCGACAATCACGCAAATTGGATATTCTATAAGGACACTCGGATATGACCACAATGACCATTCTCAAAGATAAACACATCGTTTTAGGCGTGACGGGGAGCATCGCTTGTTATAAAGCGGTAGACCTCGCCAGCAAATTGACTCAAGCAGGCGCGTTGGTGGATGTCATCCTCACCGATAGCGCCACAAAATTTGTCACCCCACTCACTTTTCAATCCGTGACAGGCAGACCCGTTTATACCGATATGTGGCGCACCGATAGTAGCGCCGAAGGCTTGCCCACCCATATCGCGCATGTCGGATTGGGTGAGGATGCCGATTTGCTGGCGGTTATCCCCGCCACTGCCAACACCATCGCCAAAATTGCAGGCGGATTTGCCGATGATTTGCTCAGTGTAACCGCACTCGCCTCGCGTGCGCCCATCTTGATTGCCCCTGCGATGGACGGGGGGATGTATCAGCACCCTGCCGTCCAACAGAATATCGCCACCATTTTGGGGCGCGGTGGCTTACTCATCCCACCCGATGAAGGACGATTCGCCTCTGGGTTGGTCGGGGTGGGCAGATTGCCAGAAACAACCACTTTGATGGGACATATCCGCCGTGTGTTGGGACGCGATGGCGAACTTGCCAGCCAAAAAGTCGTCATTAGCGCGGGTGGCACGCGCGAAGCGATAGACCCTGTACGCTTCGTCAGCAACCGTTCCAGTGGCAAGCAAGGGCATTCATTGGCACAAGCGGCGGTGGATGCAGGGGCGCGAGAAGTCGTCTTAGTGACAACTGCCGATTTACCTGTGCCTGTTGGGGTACATCCGATTTATGTCGAATCGGCAGAGGACATGCTCCGCGCCATTTTGCGTCATAGCACCGATGCCGACTTGCTCATCATGGCGGCGGCAGTCGCCGATTTTAAGCCCCAAACCCGTGCCGAGCAAAAAATCAAAAAAGAGAATACCGATAAAAATCTCACATTGGAACTGGGGCGCACCGCCGATATTTTGGTGGAGGTCAAAGCGCAACGCGAACAAACCGGTTATCCGCGCATGGTGATTGGATTTGCCGCCGAGAGTGAAAATGTGCTATCCAATGCGCGGTCAAAACTCATCCGCAAGGGGCTAGATTTATTGGTTGCCAATGATATTACCGCATCGGATGCAGGCTTTAGTGTAGATACCAATCGCGTGGTCATTTTGGATACCGAAGGCGGGATGGATGAACTTGACCTCGCCAGCAAATCAGTCATCAGTGAACGGATTATTGCCCGTGCCGCGCTTATGTTGGGCAGTGAATAACCCAAAACCCCCAGAAAAAGGGGCAATTTGGTAATGTTTGTTAAGGTTTTCTAATTGCCAAGAGGCGAAATTGTCATATAATGAGAAAAGTTGAATGTGCATTTTGTTGCATTTTTCACAAAATTGTAGACCTAATCAAAGGAGCTATGTAATGAAAAAATTGATGGTTTTATCTGTAATGGTTATGGCGTTGTTGGTGATGTTCATCCCTGCAACTAGCGCACAAGAAGGTGGGTGCTATAATCTGCCCCAAGCTGATTGCGATTATATCAATGCCGCCGCCGCCAATACTGCCGCCGCCACCTCGTTCTATCAAAAATTCAGCTTGAATTTTGAAGTGAGCGGGTTACAAGGTATTGCCATGTTATCGCCCGGTTTGCCAAGCGCCATTAGCTTCCAAGTTGCTGGTGAAGGTGCATTCGTTGTGGATACCGCCGATGAATTCCCCGCCAATTTGAATCTGCCCATGAGCGTGACCATTGACGGCACCCCCGCCGAAGTTGGCTTCTCTGTGGTGGACAGTGTTCTCTATTTCTCATTTAACGGTCAAACATTCGGTGTTCCCATCCTTGATTTCTTAAATGAAATGGGCGCAGGCGACCTCCTCAATACAGACACAATGAATAGCAATGTTGATGCACTCGGTGGCATGGGTAGCATGTTCCCCGTGGATAGCTTCATCAATTACACCCGTGAAGGTGATGTGGATTGGAACGGCATGTCTGTTTCGCCATTCATGTTGACCTTTGACCTGTCTGGTTTGTTGCAATCCCCCGAAGTTGGTTCTTTGTTGGGCATGGCGGCTCCTATGCTCGGTGGTGGCGCAGAAGCCGACCCCACCCTCACCATGTTGTTGCAAGCCATTCCCCAACTCATGGGTGCGCTTGACCTGAAATTGGACGTGACCCAATATGTTGGCACAGATAATTTCATCCACAAATTGACCTTCAATTTCAACGGTACAGCCGACCTCGACACCATGATTGGTGCGTTGATGGGTGGTGCTGGTGGTGGTCAAAGCATGGGCTTGGGTGTTGTCACCATCGCCATCGCGTTTGATGTTGAATTGACCCAAATCAACGAAGCTCTCACTGTCACCGCCCCAGAAGGCGCAGTGATTCTCTCCCCAGAACAAGTACAAGATATTTTGGGGCAATTGGGTGGCATCCCTGTTATGCCCTGATTTTTAACACAGCATTCTATTTCAAACAGGCGTGGCGTTGGCTACGCCTGTTTTTGATTCCGTAGGCGAATCGTATCTAGGTGAAAAGCCCATTTTTAGACTATAATCCCAAACGTTTTTGAAAAATAAACTGGGATAAAACCTAATGAGTGTAAATGACGATACCAAACCCCGTGTCATAGTCTCCAATTATTATGGTAGTGTGCCACCGCCACCCGAAGAAGAAATCGTTGATGATGATGGCGGAGTGCGCGGTCCGGGCTGTCTGATATGGAGTTTTTTGGGCATTTTCATCCTGCTATTGGGGGTGATTATTGTCGTATTGGCGGGCGCGGCAGGCTGGACAGAAGGTCAACGCCTATCTAATGGCAATGCAACCGCCACCCAAGCCGAATTTATCAACGAAACACTACGGCGCATCCCGACCGATGTGGCGGGTATGAATGAGTATAATTTTCAATTGCGCCTGAACGCCTTGCTCCAAATGACCCCCGCCGTGCCACAAATCCCTGAATTGCAAATCACCGCCACCGCACTCATTCAGGGACAAGTGGTCAATTTGCAACTCACGCAGTTGCCACAAGATTTTATTTATAATGACCGCGCACGTATTGAGCAACGATTGGCATATTTGCTTCAATTTGCGCCAAATTTGCCCGAATTACCCATTTATCAGGCGACGGCAACCGCGTATATCAGCCAATATACACCCACTGCCACCATCGCAGTGGTACAAGCCCAACCCACTGCCACCCCGCAAGCCATCCCTACATTGAATCCAAATGGGGGATTCGATTTGCCCGCCCTATTCGCAACTGCCCGTCAACAAGTGGATGCGGGTCAATTGGCGGATGCCTATAACACCTTAGATATTATCATCCGTGTGGATGAAAATTATGAACGCAATTCGGTGCGGGCATTGATGAATCTCGTCCTCACGCGGCAAGCCCGCCCATTGTATGCCTCATTAGAAACACTGGCAGAAGCCATTCGGCTCACCGATTTAGCTGAAGAATATGGCGATATTGGCGACCTGAATTATGAACGCCTGATTGCAGGGTTATATCTGAATGTGGTGAGTGCATCGGGGTCTGGCAATCAT
>JALONZ010000192.1 GCA_025454675.1 Anaerolineae bacterium
GGTAAAATGACAAAAAATTGAACGACCATTTGATTATTTTTTCTGAAACAAGGATTTTTAACCATGCTTACGCCTGTTGAACAAATGTTATTCGTTTTTTTGGCGTTGTTGGCGGTTGGTGCGACCATTCACGGGTTTAATGAGATGTACCTCATCATTAATCGTGGGACGGGTAGCTTGCGCCTCAACAATTTGCCTGCACGTTTATGGAAGGCGTTGACGGTATACATCACCCAAAAAACCACACTCAAAACCCGCCGTCTTTCTAGCCTGTTCCACTTAGGGATTGTTTGGGGGTTCACCTATTATTTCTTGGTGAATGCGGTGGATGTGTTATATGGCTTCATCCCCAATTTTGATACGACCCTCAAAAGTTTTGGCATTTTATATGACCTGTTCCGCTTGGGCGCGGATGTTTTGAGCATTGTCGTTTTGGGCGGCGTGACCTACTTTTTGCTCCGCCGTTTCTTTTTGCCCAATAAAACCGAATTGCAATATCATGATAATGTGTTGCTCCATCCGCGTGTAAAAGCGGGTGCGGTGTCTGTCGATTCGCTCATCGTGGGATGTTTTATCCTTGTGCATGTGGGGGCGCGGTTTTTGGGTGAATCTGTCCTCGTGGCGCAACACGGCACAGACCCATGGATGCCATTTGCCACATTGCTTTCGCCGTTATTTGCTGGTGCAAGCCCCGATGGATTGGAAGTGTTGCGTCATTTCTTCTGGTGGTTGGCATTAGGTGGCATCCTCATCTTCACCCCCTACTTCCCCTATACCAAACATGCCCATTTATTTATGGCACCGCTCAATTATCTCACTAAACCAGAACGCACATCGTTGGGTGAGATGAAACCACTTGACCTTGAAGACGAAAAAATTGAGCAATTTGGCGCGAATCGCTTGGAACACCTACCCAAAACCAGCATTTTTGATGGGTTTGCGTGTATTATGTGTAATCGCTGTCAGGATGTTTGCCCTGCGTATGTCACAGGTAAAGAACTGTCCCCATCGGCACTCGAAATTAATAAACGTTATGCCATGCGCGGACAGATGGGTGGTTTGGCAAATGGTGAACCGACACCCCAAGAATTGATGGGGTGGGTGATTAGCGAATCGGCGGTTTGGGCATGTACAACCTGCGGAGCATGTGTGGATATTTGTCCGGTTGGTAATGAACCGATGCACGACATCCTCGAAATTCGCCGTGATGCAGTCTTGACGCAAAACGTCTTCCCTGCGGACTTGAAAAAAGCCTTTAAGGGGATGGAACGGCAAGGTAATCCTTGGCAAAATAGCGAACCGCGCTTCAATTGGGCAAAGGGTTTAGAGTTCCCTGTGCCGACTTTTGAAGAAAATCCCGATTTTGAAATTTTATATTGGGTGGGATGTGCCGCCAGTTACGACCCACGCGCCCAATTGACTGCCCGCGCATTGGTCAAAGTGTTGCATAAGGCAGGTATCAATTTCGCGGTGTTAGGTGATGCCGAAACCTGTACAGGTGATGCGGCGCGTCGTGCGGGTAAAGAGGATATTTATCAACAATTAGCAATGCAAAATGTCGAGACGCTGAATGAAGTGAAACCGCCGCGCATTGTGGTGACATGTCCGCATTGCTATCACAATATTGGCAGAGAATATCAACAATTCGGTGGCGATTACCAAGTGGTGCATCACACCGAACTGATTGAAGAATTAATCGCCGCGGGGCGTTTGCCGATGGATGCCCATCCCAACAAAATGCCGAATGTCACCTTCCATGACCCGTGCTATTTAGGACGGCATAATGATGTGGTGGATGCACCGCGCAATGTGTTGGAAAGCATTGGCATTGTGAACACCGAAATGCCACGCAACAAGACAAATTCATTCTGTTGTGGTGCTGGCGGGGCGCAATTCTGGAAAGAAGAAGAACACGGTACAAAACCTGTCAATATTGAACGTTATGAAGAAGCCAAAGCCACAGGCGCGGAAGTGGTCGCGGTGGGTTGCCCATTCTGTATGCAAATGTTCAATTCTGCCCAAGCATCCACCGAAAACGGACCCGAAGTGAAGGATATTGTCGAGATTATCGCTGACCGCATCACATTAAATGTGCCTGCGGGCGATTGATTATTTCACATCAATAGGGCGGACATACGCGCCAAAAGCACGCGCTAGTACCGCCCTTGTATCTTAGTGGATAGGGTATACTTGTAAGGGCGCAACATGTTGCGCCCTTACGGATGTATGTGGTGTATATCCCTCCAGAAATTATTCTCCTATACTATTTTAGAAAATTTCCCCATATAACGTAACAATTTGTAAAAAACGTTTGACTATCGCTTGCATAAAAACACAATTTTCGCTAAAGTGCTATATATCAAGAGAGAGGAGTTTGGCGTTTTCACCCCATTGGGTAAAGGTATGCCAAAAAACGATGAGACGACCATTATTTTTTCTATTTGTGACATTGATATTGTTGCCATCAGTGGTGATTGCACAATCCATGAATAACACTTGCCCCAACATCGTGAATACGGCGTTGGAATCGGCAGATTTGATGTGTGGCGATTTGGAACGCAACGAAATTTGCTATGGTAATTTCAAATTGAACGCGACCCCTCAAGATGGTGTGGATGATTTTTATTTTGACCGTGTTGGCGATAAAATTAGCGTGAGCGATTTATCCAGTTTACAACTGAGTCCGATGGATGAATCTACGGGTGAATGGGGTGTGGCGGTGATGTTGCTCCAAGCCAACCTGCCCAATACACTTCCCGGTCAAAATGTGACGATTATTTTGTTTGGCAATGTCCTCATTCAAAATGCGACTACCCCCGAACAAATTGAAAATGGCGAATTTTCGCCCATGCAAGCCTTTTATCTGACCACGGGCATCGGTGATTCTAATTGTGCCGAAGCGCCCGAAAGTGGGATGCTGGTGCAAACCCCCAAAGGGGTGGGTGAGGTGAATTTTGTCATCAATGGGGTGGAAGTGGCGATGGGGTCTACGGTGATGTTCCAAGCCCCAACCGATAATGAACTCACTGCCACCACAATTGAAGGCGCGGCAGTGTTGAAGGTAGATAATCAATCGTACCCTGTCCTACAAGGCACGCGATTTGGTGTTCAGCGCCTACCCGAAAATGTGCGCTTTATCCCGATTCCCAATTTGCCCGATGCGTATGCGCTGAATAGTGTGCAATCGCTCCCGATTGGGTTATTGTCACGCCCAATTGCGATTGCCACCCCGTTGGATAAAACCGCACTTGCCGAATTACAAAATCGGATTGATAACGGGTTGCCCCTGTGCGGTGATGCCCCCTTCCCGCCGTGTAGCGAATTGATACCCTCATTAGGTGGGACGGGTTGTGTGTTCCCCGAAAGTTATGAGGGTAATGTTGTTCCGGATGAATTGGCAGATGCGCCCATTTGCGAAGCATCCGCGTTTTATGTGCCGAATGAAGAATCTACGGCGCAACCAGAAACGACTGAGCAACCTTAAATTCTATCAAAATCAAATGTATCAAAAAGCGAGCGCAGAGATGCCTCGCTTTTTTTATTCCCGTCACATGGCTAGTTTTTTGTGTTGAACTTGCCGAAATAGCATGATGAGACGATAATAATTTTAATAAAGGAGCAAAAAATCATGATGTTACCTCGTATGACTGCAAGAAAAACGTTTTTTGGATTTGCCACAGTTTTATTACTCATCCCCTCTATCATCCTCGCCCAAACTGCCAATACATGCCCCGATATTGTGAACACTGCCATTCTTGCGGCGGACGAACTTTGTACAGGCTTAGGGCGCAATACGATTTGTTATGGTAATTTTCACTTAGAAGCGACCCCGCAAGATGGTGTGAATCGTTGGTCATTTGAACAAATCGGCGATGTTGAAGATGTAAATAATCTTGAACGGTTACAATTGAGTCCGATGGATGAATCTACGGGCGAATGGGGTGTGGCGGTGATGGCGTTACAAGCTAATTTGCCCGATACACTACCCGGTCAAAATGTGACCTTTATTTTGTTTGGGGATGTGACAATTGAAAATGTGACTACACCCGAACAAATTGAGAATAATGAATTTTCACCCATGCAAGCCTTTTATTTGACCACAGGTATCGGTGAGGCTGGTTGTGCCGAAGCACCCGAAAGTGGGATGTTGGTGCAAACCCCGCGAGGGGTGGGTGAGGTGGTTTTTAATGTCAATGGGGTGGATGTGGCGATTGGGTCTACGGTTTTTTTCCAAGCGGACAGCATCGAAAATTTGGTTGCGACCACTGTGGAAGGCTCGGCGGCGTTGACGGTTGATGAGCAAACTTATCCTGTTTTGGCGGGGACACGTTTCGCATTAGAACGCCGTGATGATGCGATTATGGAAAATTTGCCAGAAGCCTATACAGAACAGATAGACCGTCTGCAAGCCTTGCCGTTGCGATTATTAGACCGTGAGATTGAGATTCACCCGCCGTTGGATGAAGATACATTGGCAGAATTGCATCGGCGGATTCGGAATCGTGAGCCATTATGTGGGGGTGATAGACGGTTTCCGGTGTGTGAAAATGTGACTTCACGCTTGGGGGGCGTGGCATGTGTGTTCCCCGAAGCGTATCCAAATAACCTTGTGCCACGTCCATTAGCGCGGAATCCGATTTGCCCCGCCTCACAATTTTATGATAATTCGCGTCCACCGGATGCTGGTAATCGGGATGATACACGGACTTGTATTCAGCGCCCTGGTCCCAATGACCCACCTTTGCCAGCCAACGAAACCCGCCCGTTCTGTGAAACGGTGAATCCACCACCGACAGAAGATTCAGCCGATGACCGTAATGATGACAACGATGATGATGGTGGGGATGATAATGATGACGATGATGATGATTAATCTTATCCAAAGCGAGCGCCAAGTGCCTCGCTTTGAAGATTTTTCATGAATAAAGAAATCTCATGTAGCCAATAGTGCCTTTAATCATGTAAACTAAAGCTATAAATCACTTATCAATGACATGGTTAACCAAAACCATAGAGGAAAAAAGAACATGGCACAAAATTATGATGTTGTTGTTTTGGGTGCAGGACCTGGTGGGTATGTTGCCGCCATTCGCGCCGCGCAATTGGGCTTAAAAACAGCTATCATCGAAAAGAAATATTGGGGTGGTGTGTGTTTGAATGTGGGGTGCATCCCATCCAAAGCCTTGCTCCGTAATGCCGAACTTGCCCACATTTTTTTGCATGAAGCCGCAACTTTTGGTATTCAAGTAGAGGGTAAAGTGACGGTGGATTATGGCGCGGCATTCAAACGCAGTCGTGAAGTATCTGACCGGCTGACAAAAGGTGTGCGCT
>JALONZ010000193.1 GCA_025454675.1 Anaerolineae bacterium
ATTTATGGGCAAAGTACGCTGGCAAAATCAATCTGATGCTCATCCTCAGTTGCCCGCCCCATCTGGATAAACCCGATTTGAAATTTCCAAATGGCGATACGATTCATTTACTGGCAGATAACCATCATTTTGCTGATGTGGATATTCAAGACCAAACGGCATGGCTGGGTGTGCCGATGCTTCATGCGTCTGGTACGGGTCATTTTGAATCTACATTGCCATTATCAACACTCTCGGTTATAGGATTATTGATACGGCTACCTCGCCAATTGATAAAATACATTGGCAAAGCAAAAACAGCAAAAATATCTGCCACTTTTGGCGACCATAGCAAAATTGTGGATGCCAATGGCGAGAAAGTGACCTCTGTGGGCAAGCCGAATGAAGATGGTGTGGCGGTTGCGACCATCGAAATCCCCGAAACGACACCTATGCCGACCCGTCCACAACCCAAAATGCGAACAGCAGGACAGACTTATTTTGTAGTGGACAAGGTGAATGCACCATTGATGCGTGGGATATATCGGCAGGCATTGAATAAGCACAAATAACCAAATTGCATGATTTTATTTTTTGATGGGTGTATTTTGTCATTTTGCGCCAACTTTTTGATTTTATTTAATGTTTTCTTAACAAAAGTACGCTATTCTCATGGTGCTATTCCCATAGCAAATCAGTTAAAACCCGATTCACAAGGAGATTTCATGCGCGTTAAATTTACATTTGCATTATTGCTCGTTTTGTTGGTTTCTAGCCTCATCATCCCCGCCACCATCGCCCAAGAAAGCGACCTTGGCACCGAAGAAAATCCCATTCAAGTCTTTTTTGTTCCATCTGTTGAAGCCCAAGTTATCGTGACTGGTGGCGAAGTGATGGCGCAAGCCCTCGAAGCCGCCACTGGCTTGAACTTTGAAGTATTCGTCCCCACTTCGTATGCCGCCACTGTCGAAGCGATGTGCGCCGCGCCAGACCGCTCGATGGGTTTCATCCCCGCCGCCGGTTATGTGATTGCCAGCGCCCGTTGTGGTGTTAGTGTAGAAGCCGCCGCAGTTCGTCGTGGTTGGAATGTGTATTGGGCGGCGTATATCGTCCGTCGTGATAGCGACATTTATACTTATGGCGACTTGGAAGGTCGTACATGGGCATATCCCGATGCTGGTTCAACCTCTGGTTACATTGTTCCTTCTGTCGAATTGGCTGATGCCGGTATTACCGTTGGTGAAGGCGTTGAAGCGGGTGGTCACAACCAAGTGGTGCAAGCTGTGTATAGCGGTGAAGTTGACTTTGGTACAACCTTCTTCAGCCCACCCCTTGTTCCCGGCGCGCCTTGGCGTATTGGTGACAACCCAGAACCATATGATTTGACCGTTGATGAATCACGCCTGAATGAAGAAGGCAATTTATTTGTGGGTGATGTTCGCATCCTCGATGCCCGCGCCAACATCCGCGAAACAGCCCCCGATGTGGTTGACCAAGTTCGCATTTTGCGCCTCAGCAACCCCATCCCCAACGACACCCTCAGCTTTGGTCCCGATTTCCCCGAAGAACTCAAAGCCCAAATCATGGAAGCCATTTATGCCTTTGCACAAACCGAAGAATGGGCAACCTCTATCGGTAGCGAAGATTTCTATGGCTGGAGCGGTGTTGCCCCCATTGAAGATTCTGTTTATGATGTCGTCCGCCTGCAATTTGAAGTGTTGGGCTTGACCGAAGAAGACATCTTTGGTGGTTGATTTTAACCGTTTGCGATGACAGTGAAGCGGGTGAAGGGCGAGCGCCCCTCACTCGCTTTTTTTATTGTTATTTTGTAAGGGCGCAACACATTGCCCCCTTGCGATGATGTCAAGATGGGAATAAATGGTATGCTCATTATTGAAAATTTGACCAAAGTATATGATAACGGCTTCATGGCGCTGGATAATATCAGCCTCGAAATTCCAGATGGACAATTTGTCGCCATCATCGGCTTGAGTGGGTCTGGAAAATCTACCTTATTGCGGTGCATCAACCGCCTGATAGACCCCACCAAAGGGCGCATTATCTGGAATGGCTTGGATATTACCGCCGCCACCGATGATGAATTGCGCCAAATTCGCAGACGTATCGGCATGATTTTTCAACAATTTAATCTCGTCAAACGCTCGACTGTATTGACCAATGTCATGTCTGGGCGTTTGGGATATATCAACCCTGTATATAGCCTATTCAATTATTTCCCACCCAAAGAAAAAGCCCGTGCCATGGCGGCATTAGAACGGGTAGGTATTCCTGAAAAAGCCAATAACCGTGCCAGCGCCCTCAGTGGTGGGCAACAACAACGGGTGGGCATTGCGCGTACTCTGATGCAAGAACCGGAAATGATGCTTGCCGATGAACCCGTTGCCAGCCTCGACCCCGCCACATCGCACTCGGTGATGAAATATCTGGAATTGCTCAATCAAGAAGATAAAATGACCATTTTATGCAGTTTGCACTTTTTAAGCCTTGCGCGTGCCTATTCGCATCGGGTGATTGCGCTTAAAGATGGCAAAATTGAGTTTGATGGGCATCCAAAAGACATTGATAATGACCGCTTTAAGATGATTTACGGCGAAGATGCCGTAGAAGTCGAAATTCACTAGGAGCGATGATGATGAATACAAAAACCCCTATGCGCTCCAATCAAATCCTCAAACGGATTATCATTTTATTGATTATTGCCGTTGTCCTCGTCGTTTTTTCATATGGCTGGACAGTCACCGATATTGATTTAGCCGTCCCACAAGAACCCCAACGCCAAGAAAATGTGGGAAATGCCCTGCGTGAATTGTTATCTCCCAATGTATTCACCCAAGATTACGAAGTCTCAGCTTATACCACCAATTTCCGCATTACGTGTTCTGATTCTGAAATTATTCCTCCCACCACACCATCCGATTCGCCCTATATTGTGGTTGAACCAACCTGCGGGGAAGGTGATGAGACCGTCACGGTGTTTGGTTATAATTTACCCGCTAACGGGTTGGCACGGATGAATTGGATTGGCGAGGATGGTGAACGCCGCATCCGTCAGGTGAATGGCGAGAATGAAGATAATTTTGTCGTCCGTGATGACGGTACATTTTCGGTCCAAATTCAAGTCCCGCGCATTCGTGGCACAACAGGCGAAATTCATACCGTAGAATTACAAGCCCGCATCCCTGTGGGATTACCACGCTTTAGCAATACAACCAATTTGGTTATGGAAAAGATGATTGAAACCATCTTTTTGGCATTAATCGCCACCGCAGTATCCATTTTGCCATCTGCCATCCTCAGTTTTATGGCGGCACATAACCTGATGCGCCCCATCCGCGCTCAATTTGGTAGTTTAATGGTGAGTTTCACCTTGTTGCCAGTCGGTTGGTTATTGGGTGTATTGTTATTATACCCAGTCGGGCAATTCGCATTCAGATTGGGTAGCGAAAATGTGCTTGTCGCATTTGGCGCGGTTGTGGTTGTAATTGCTGGTGGGATTGTGTTGCTCCCTCGCATCAACACGCTAAAAGACCTTATCCCGATTGTTATTGTGCGCCGATTGTTGAATACAGCCCTCATTACCATTCTAATCCTCTTCATTGTTGGATTGATTGGCGGGCTTGGAGAACTGTTCCGTGCGTCATTCCCGCGGGGTACATTTGCCAATGTTTCGACCTTCATAGATGATATTTTTGTATATATGGGGGCGTTCATCGGCTCATTAGGCGAAATTATTGAATTTACACTCCAAGTTGTCGCAGGGCTTACGGGCGCGTTTGCGTTATCCTCATTAGGCACAAGCCTTGCTAAAGAACCCCTCAAAAAGACGGATACGACCTTTAATCACCTGCTAGGTGGCATTTTAGGGGCATTAGGCGGGGCAATTTTACTGGGTATGACCGCAACCATCGGTTTATCTGCCGCATGGATGGGCTTATTAACGCCAATTGTGGCGGGCGCATTGGCGACCACACTCCTGCCACAAGCCTATCGTTGGTTTGTCCCCAAGCCAGAAGTGCCAAACCAAACTGACCGCAATATTTTGCGCGTATTGGCATGGACGAGTGGCGTTATTGGCTTCTTTGTCACTTTTACCCTGCTGAATGTCGGTCAATCACTGGTAGAGGGGATGCTCCCCGCGCAACAACCTGTGTTGACGATTAACGGCGCGAATTTATATCAATATGTTGCTTTTGCAATGGGCATTGGCGCGGTATTCGGTGGATTTGCGGGCGGATTGGGTGGTGTGCGTGGCACATTCCCATTTGGCTCGGCAATTTATAATACCACCCGCACGATTTTGAATACCTTGCGCTCTATTGAACCGCTCATCATGGGCTTGGTGTTCGTGATTTGGGTGGGGATTGGACCCTTCGCGGGTGTATTGGCATTGGCGCTTCATTCGATTGCGTCACTGGGTAAACTGTATTCTGAGCAAATTGAGAGTATTGACGCGGGTCCGATTGAAGCCTTGCAAAGCACAGGCGCGAATCGTTTGCAGACAATTATGTATGCGGTTGTGCCACAAATTATCCCGCCGTATATTGCATTCACGATGTATCGTTGGGATATTAATGTGCGGATGTCTACCATCATCGGGTTTGTTGGTGGCGGTGGGGTGGGCTTTTTGCTCCAACAACAAATCAATTTGTTGCAATATCGGAACGCAGGGGTGGCGGTTTTGGCAATTGCGATTGTCGTATCCATTTTGGATTATGCCAGCGCCGCCATCCGTGAACGGTATACATAGGATTTAGCAAATAGGGCTTGGATATTATAACCAAGCCCTATACTTATCCTCATCCCAACACCCGATACAACCAGCGCAACATCAATTCGTGCTGTTCGATGTTCTGTTCCATCGCACGCGAGCCATGCCCCGCATTAAACCAATGTACATGAATATCTTTGCCCGATTCTTTCAATTTTTCTTCGTAGACTTTCATTTGGCGGGCGGGGCAACGGGTATCATTTTCGCCCTGAATGACCAACACGGGCGCACGCATTTGGTCTATATAACTAATCGGTGAGCTATTTTTGTGTTGTTCAGGCAATTCATCGGGTGTGCCACCAAATAATGCCTTCTGATACCCGCGCAAGGTTTCGGCTTGGTCTTCATACATCAAGCGCCAATCGGCAATCGCCACCAACGCCATGCCACCCGCCCATAATTCTGGACGTTTGCCCAAGCCTTGCAGGGTCAAATAACCGCCATAACTGCCACCGTTCAAAAAGATGGCATCCGGTTGTGAAATGCCGTTTTCGATGAGCCATGTTGTGACCGCCGCCATATCATCCACTTCACGATGCCCCAACATGCCCAAAATACTGCG
>JALONZ010000194.1 GCA_025454675.1 Anaerolineae bacterium
ATATTTATCAGATTTGGGGACGACTCAAAAAGGGTTATTCCACGAAATTGTTAAGACACTAGAGGCGAATTTATCTCCGAATGATTTGAAATCAGTGGTGGCATATATCGAAAGCGTGAGTGAAGCGTTGGTGGTCATGCGGAGTCATGTCAGCCAAGTATTCAAATCGCTCGGTGCGATTGTAGATGAAAATCAGGATGAACGTCCACCCGAAACTTATATCAATTTGCGGATAGAACCGACCCAACGCAAAAGCCGTTCATTCAACATTGCACATAATCGCTGGGAAACCCTCACCGAGTTTTTTGATGTCATCAGCACCGCATTGAATCGTCTTAAAAAAGCCGTTGCTAAATTTAATCGGCAACAATATTTTGACCATCTGGAAAAGCATTTAGAAAGTACCGCTTTATATCTACAAAATACCTATCAGCAATTGCGCCAATTCTTCACTCAGGGCGATGAAAACCTGATTTATTGGCTCAGTGGAGAGACCGTTTCGGAATATTTGACCCTGAACATTGCGCCATTGCATGTGGGTAGGCTTATTGAACAACATTTGTGGGCGCATAAAAAATCGGTCATCCTCACCAGTGCCACCCTAAACGCACATGATGATTTTCATTACATCAAAGACCGACTCCATGCACATCAAATCAAAACACTTGATGTTGGTTCGCCATTTGATTATCGCCAAAGCACATTGGTGTATGTCCCGAATGATATTCCCGAAATTAACGATAAACAGGGGTATCAAAAAGCGGTGGAGAAAGGCATTACAGACCTTGCATTGGCATTGGGGGGGCGTGTTTTAGTATTATTTACCAGTTATGCCCATTTACGCCAAACTTCCCAATCGCTGTATCCCATTTTGGAACAAAATAACATCACCTTATATGACCAGAGTGATGGTTCAAGCCGAAATACCCTCTTAGAAGGCTTCAAAACATCTGAACGCGCCGTTTTATTTGGCACAAAAAGTTTTTGGGAAGGCATTGATATTGTAGGCGACAAGCTAAGTGCTTTGGTCATCCCGCGCTTACCATTTGCTGTACCCAGCGACCCTATTTTTATGGCGCGGTCTGAATTGTATCCCGAATCTTTCTTAGATTATGCCCTGCCCGATGCGATTTTGCGTTTTAGGCAGGGATTTGGGCGCTTAATTCGGACTAGCACCGATAGAGGAATTGTCGCTATTTTAGATGTACGGATATTGAATAAGCGATACGGCGCAACATTTTTAGAGGCATTACCTGATTGTACCATGCGCGATGGCACACTCGAAAATTTAGCACCTGTCGCACTCAATTGGTTAAATAAGTGAGAGGCATATGCGAACACCTGCTGGCACGGAATGTAAATACTATTACCAAGATTTTCATCGTGGGCGCGAAATCCAAGAATGTCGGTTGATAAAGCAAAACCCGAATTCGTTGAATTGGCATCCAAAAGATTGTAGTGCTTGTCGTGTTCCAGAAATTTTACATGCTAATTCCAGCCCGTATCTGGAATTAACACTCACCATACACAACCGATTTTTGGGATTTGGGCGCAACCTCAAATTAGAGGCATATTGTGCCAAGCATAAAATCCCAATCGAAAACCCGATTGTAGGTTGCCCAAAATGTGCCGAAAACCGCCCTGCTTTGGATTTGTTTCGTCAAGCATTAGAGCAAATAGATGATAGCGATGAAAAATGATTAAAGCCTTCTTGTGTGATGAATTGGCGTTGTTGGGTTTGGCAAATGAAGGGGATATAACAGCCCTGTTCACCCATGTTACTGTCCATAACTTGGCATTCGTATTATTGACCAATCCCAATGACCCGCTCAATGTGATTCATAAACGGATGGCGCTGATTCCAACGTTGGCAACGGTTGCGTTTACATTTATCACACATCATGAAAATAGTCACTTTGAACGCGAAAATCCCGCCTTTTTTGCCGAAATTTTGGCGCGTGTGGGTATTGAGCCAAATGAAGCACTTATTCTGAGTTCTTTAAGGGATGATATTATTGGTGGTCAAAAAGTGGGTATTAATGGATTTCACCTCACAAACGAATCATCAGATATAACCCCATATTTTGGCAACTGGTCAGTTTTTTTGAACTTACTCAGACGTGATGACTGGCAAACCTGTTATGCCCCTATTCCGCTTAAACCAACTATGATTGCCCCACAACTTATTGGCAATATGGGCGCGTTGCAGGGCTTATTACACAATATCAAACCCGAATTTTGGCATCAACACCCCGACCCACAAGAATGGTCTGCTTACCAAATCATTTGTCATCTACTTGAAAGCGAGCAAACTGTACAACGTCCGCGCCTCGAAAAGATTTTGACTCAAGATAACCCGTTTATCTCACAAAATATAATTGCCCCTACCCCACAATGCCGTTTTGATGAGGCAGTAATAGCCGATTTGTTTTATCATGAACGTCAGAAAACCTTGTCATGGTTAGCAAATTTGGCGCATGATGTGTGGGAGCGCCCCGCACGTCATAGCATTTTTGGACCAACAAACTTTTTAGAGATGGCGCATTTTACGGCACAACATGACCGCCTGCACATCAACCAGTTGTGTCAAACATTGCAAAAATGCCATTAGTGGATAGAGATAGGTTTGAGTTTTACAACACAACCCTTAATCGCGTGTTTTATGGGCGCGGAATATGTTAACATAGCTTTCATAATTCGATGATATGACGAAGCTGATGAGTATGATGCGCCCAATTTCACACACCCTCATAAATCAATTCCGATGGATTAAACGTCTGCTGGAGCGTAACCTTGAACTTGAAAATGAAGTTCAGGGTCTAAGATTAAAGTTGCAACAGCAACAACGGCTAAACAATGAAAATGAAATTCTTAAAGATGCGATTGTCCGCAATGTATCACATGAACTAAAAACACCGCTTCTTCATCTTAAATCGGCAGTATGGATGTTGGATGATACAGAAACTACCGATAAACAGCGTGAATTGGTGCATTATGCCAAACAAGCCACCACACGCCTCGAAATTTTGGTAAAAAATATCAGTTTGCTCAGTGCCAGTTCTCAAGTATCGCTGGGTCCCGTTATCGTGCGTGATGCAGTCGAATATGCTAAACGCAATTTAGGGCGGATTTGGGAATATCAAAAAGATATTGGACGTGTTATCTACGCTCCAGAAGGTGAAATTCCGCCTATTGTCGCTGATAAACAGGGCTTTTCTACGGTTTTGCAACTGCTTTTAGATAACGCACTCAAATTCAGCGAAAAAGAGGTTTTTATACGTGCCATGACACACGAGAAGCATGTGCGGATTACCGTAGAAGATTGTGGTATTGGCATCCCTTCTCATGAGGTCTCGAAAATATTTGATTCATTTTATCAAATTGACTTTTCATCTACACGCCAATATGGTGGTATGGGCATCGGATTAGCTATTGTACGCTTGATTTTAGACCGCCATAACACCCAAATTTTTGTCGAAAGCGAGCAGAATAAAGGGAGTAAATTTTGGTTTGACCTGCCTGTTGTTACAATTCCCTAAAATGAGTTTTATTTCACCATTGTTAATTTGATTTACATCCAAATCATGGTAGAATATCTACAATATTTAGTTAGTTCTGAACGTCACAATCAAAATAAATCGAATAAACTTTCGAGGTATTAGTCATTTTTTACAGATAAGGCAAGGTGAGATGTCCTCTCAAATAACAACAACAATCGAAAATGTACGTCTCAGCAAGCAAAACACCCATTTTGATTTGAACGAGGTGGTGCAAGCCGTTGAAGATGCCATGCTCAATATTATTAATAGTGATATTGATGTATTGCGTGATGCAAGTCGGCATATCATAGACTCTGGTGGAAAACGCATTCGCCCCAAAATGGTGTTATTGAGTTATATCGCCACAGGTGGTAACGATATTGCCTATGCTGTTCCACCCGCCGCCGCTATTGAGTTGGTTCATACCGCCAGTGTTGTTCATGATGATATTAACGACCACGGTGTGGTTCGTCGTGGTCGCCCGTCTGTGAATGCCTTGTGGGGGCGTACCTTTGCCTTGCTGACAGGTGACTTTTTATTCACCAAAGTATATGAACTCATGTCTCCTTACGGTGATTTGAACATTCTATTCGCCCGTGCCGCCACTGCTCTTGTGGAAGGCGAAACATTGCAAGCCGCCGCTGTGAAAAGTAATAATCTCACCAGCGAGGTGTATTATAAAATTATCGCCCTTAAAACGGCTGAATTGCTCCGTGCGGGCGCAATGTTAGGTGCAAAATTGAGCGATGCGCCAGAAAAACATGTTGAGGCACTTGGTCAATATGGGTATAACATCGGCATGGCATTCCAAATTGTGGATGATATTTTAGATGTCATCGGTGATGAGACACAACTGGGCAAAACGGCACATCTGGATAAAGACCAAGGTAAAGGCTTTACATCGGTTCAAGATGATAATGTGATGGACAATGTAAAGCGCAAGTTGATGGAAGGCGATCGCCTTAAACAAGCACGCTTCCAAGCCGAACAATTTGTAGATTGGGGCATCACTGCGCTCGAAATTTTACCACCCTCCCCCGCCAAAGATGCCATGATTGACCTTGCTAAAGTTGTGATTGAACGCCAATTCTAATTAAAGTCACTAGCATAGCCTATCAACATCCGTTACGCTTTATGTAGCGGATGTTTTTATTTCTGGGATGAGTGACTATGGCTAAATTGATGACGATTGAACAAATTCGCAACATCGAAGCGCGTGCCGATGCCGAAGGGGTTTCGTATGCCCAAATGATGGATAATGCGGGATATGCCATTATGATGTATGCGCGTTACATGCTGAAAGGCATTTTAGATAAACCGCGCATCGTGATTTTGGTCGGCGCAGGTAATAATGGCGGAGATGGGCTGGTGGCGGGAAAATATCTAGCCGAAAATGGCGATTTTGATGTGCGGTTTTATCTCCTCAAACGCTTAAATGAGACATATGCGCCCTATCAATCTGTTTTGGGGCATGGGTTATTCATGGCGTATGCCGAAGATGATGCAGATGGGCGCGTGTTGCGTCATATGGTCGCTAGTGCCGATTTGGTCATAGATGCACTACTCGGTATTGGTGGACGGGCTAATCTTGTTGGAGATTTGGCGCGGATAATACGCCTTACACGGCAAGCGATTCGTGAACGCAAACTTGAATTGAATAATCCGCCTCTATTCGACCCGACCAATCCCACAACACCTTTTTTATCGCCACAACATCACCCGCGTGTTTTGGCGGTAGATTGCCCCAGTGGGATAAATTGTGATACAGGTGAAGCGGATGACAATTTGCT
>JALONZ010000195.1 GCA_025454675.1 Anaerolineae bacterium
CCATCTAATATCACCACCTCATGCACCTGTCGGGTGGGGTCATAATGAGCATACCCCATTTTGAGCAAGCGTGTTTGATAATCGGGATACCAGCCTGTGGCGCGGGTTAATTTGCCAAAAATATAATTATGCCGTGGCATACGCCAACCCACCGCCTCATCCGAAGTGATAACCGTCCGAATTTCTTCGGCTAATGTGTTATCTACCCGTTCATCCGCATCCACAAATAACACCCAATCCGTTTTTCCGCGCACAACATCCAAAGCGGCATTCCGTTGGTGGGAGTAATTTTCAAACACATGTTGAATCACATCTGCCCCTGCCCCACGCGCCAATTGCACTGTGTCATCGGTGCTGAATGAATCAAATACCAATACCCTATCGGCAAAACGCACATGCTCAATACACGGCACGATATGACGTGATTCGTTGTGGGTCAAAATAATCGCCGTCAGATGAGTCATGAAGATTTTGCCAATCCTTGTATCGTCTGATAGGCGTTTATCAGGTCATTTTTTTGCGTATCTGTTAAATTGGCATCTTGGCGGGCTTGTTTGATTTTGCGATTCATGCCAATACGCACCATCCAACGAATAAACCGATTTTGCCATGACGGTAAATAACGCCGATACAATAAAAATCGGCTCGTCCACAGGTGAATCAAACTTTGTGGGCGGGCTTGCCCTGTGCTTTTGCCACTCAAATGGGTGATATGCGCGGCTGGCACACACAACACATCCCAGCCCGCACGTCGAATCCGCCAAGCCCAATCCACTTCTTCGCAATACATAAAAAAGGCTTCATCAAACATACCCGTTTGTTCAATCACGTCATAACGGAGCATCATCGTCGCGCCGAGTGTAAAATCTACCGGGAACGGCTTTTCGCTCGCATACAAATTTTGCGGATACCGCCCATTAAAACGTCCCTCATGCCACCGCCCGCGCATGGGGAAAAATTCTGCCCATACTTGTCGCCAATCAGGAAATGCGAATGCCCCATGCTGAAATGTGCCATCCTCATAAAATAATTGCGCCCCTACCAGCCCCACTTTAGGATATGTGAGAAGCGCATCATATAACAAGCGGGTTGCACCTTCGTGCGTGATGGTATCAGGATTGAGTAAATACACGGCTTTTGGCGCATCAGGCGCGGTTAGAATGCGCTTTATGGCGTGATTATTACCCCTCCCAAAACCTAAATTCACAGGACTGGCATAAACATCCGTCTCTGGGAAATTCTGACGGATATAATCGGCTGTGCCATCGGTTGAGGCATTATCCACCACATACACGGTAGCATGTAACCCACTTTGAGCTAAATCGGCATACAGGGTAGATAAACAATCCGCCATCAAATGCCGATTATTCCATGTCACAATCACAACAGCTAAATCCAACATGATTAACGTCCTAGTTGCGACAAATCATAACCCGAATTGGCTATCAATTGACTCAATTCGGTTAGGTCATCCGGTGTAATGGGTATCAGTGCATTCTGTCCAATGAGCAAGCGCAAGGCATACCCCGCTTGCGGGTCTTGTGCCATCGGTGGCAATATCTCATTCAGGCGCAATTGGATGCCCAATTCCACTTCTAACGGATATAAGACAATCCCATAGGG
Source organism: Anaerolineae bacterium (assembly GCA_025454675.1). Classification (GTDB taxonomy): domain Bacteria; phylum Chloroflexota; class Anaerolineae; order Aggregatilineales; family Phototrophicaceae. The sequence goes on from JALONZ010000195.1 coordinate 1,624, forward strand.
GAATGAAATCGTCCGTTGCACCACGTCCACACCCAAACCCGTACCGAGTGCCTCAAATTGTGTGACAGATAACATCCCACCTGCACATTCATCACTGGCAACCGCATTCACAAGGTCACGCGGGGATGCTTTATCTATCACATTAAGCGGGGTGATGTTGGCATTATCAAGGAGCAAATCTGGCACAAACCAGCTATAAAAATCACGGATATTCAATCGGCATAAAACACGATTTTGCATCACCGAAATGCTTTGTGCGCCCAATGTGCGGCTGATGAAAAACACACCCACTTCGCCCGTCACAGCATCATCCAAGTTAATCGGCGCAGGGGTGGATGTTGGCGCGGGGGTCGGTTGCGATGTGGCTTCAGCGGTCACATCAGCAGTGGGTTCAACCGTTGCATCCATATCGCTAGTCGGTTCTGGTGTGGGTTGAATTGTAATTTGTACAGGCACAAATGTGAGCGAATCATCTGACAATTTGGCAATTTGCAACGACACATCGCCACATTCATTCGCCAACGCCGCAAGTGTGGTTATCCCATCCAAAATCGGAATCGTGACGACCCCACGTTCAGAATTGCACAGCGCGGTTAGCCCTTCCCCATACGAATCCAGCAAAATCACCTCAAAATACAAACTCGTGCGGTTATAAATTTCCAGCACCACTTGTTCCGCCACACGCCGTTGCACCAGCATTACCAAATCGCCGATAGTGGATAACCCATTCCATTCATCAGTTGCGATGCCAATATTAAAATCGCTGGTTAATGCCGATTGGAGGGGAGTTATATCCTCAATTTGCAGGCTTGAAAGCGGTGTAGTGATGGTGAACGGCTCATCGCTCGCAGATGATAATGCGCGCAAAATTTGCAAAATGCGCGTTAAAATGGTGTCATTCGGTTTGATGGCGAGTCGAAAAGGATTCTCGATGAACCCCGCCGTAAAAGTGACCCGTTCCTCAAATACCAATGTTGGGAATGGTGTGGCGGTTGGCGCAACAACATTTTGCGATGGTCGCGGGGTATTGCCACCGCCACCGCAACCCGCGAGTATCAACACACATACGATGATAAACATCCGCCACATGGTCATTCCTTTCTGAATTAAACTTATTCAATTGGCGCGAGTTCAACTTCACGCTGACCAACACCGCTATTATAAACATCAACATCTTCATGAATTAGCCCCGCCCAACAGGATTGCGGATTGGCGGTTTCGATGAGTTCGGTCATCCGAATTGCACCCCAAACCACTGCGCGTTGATTGGGCATGAGATAATAATAGATATTATCGTTGGTGGGGTCTTTTTCTGCCACCAATTCATCAGGACTGCCTATCGCCCAGCGCCATGGATAACTTTGTTCCGATGTTTCGCATTGAATCCCAACCCGCCACACACCCGATTGTTCATATTGTGCCAGTGACGATGCCAATTGGGTTTGGTCATACACTGTACCCGGTGGCGGACCTGATGTACGGATGGGGGTCGCGCCATAATTTTCCACTGTGAGCGCAAATATCAACAAATCACCTACCTTCATGCTGATGGGGAGTGTATTGGCATTTTCTGGCGCATCAGGCATGGGGATGAGTTCACCTAACTCTGCCATTGATGAGGCATAGCGTTCATCATATGGCGCGGTGACGAAGATAACCGTTGCCCCGTTGGGTTGTCCAACAATTTCGGCAATCGGTTTGCCCCCATTTTTGATGGTGAGTTGCGATTCTCGCCGTGTGATTTGACCCATCGGGTCGCGGGCTTCTGCGACAATGGTATAAACACCATCCGGTGGCGGGTCTGCCCCAATATCTACCCCACCCTCATAATCATAGGTGTGTCGCCCCGCCTCGCCAATTTGACGACTATTTTCACGACGGAAAAGTGGCAGGCGTTGATTATTCAGGTCTATCAAATACACATCGAGTTCGGCTTCTTTATCCAAGTACACATTAATCAAGGTGCGGTCATCAATCCCGTCCTGATTGGGTGTGAATACGCTGGGCGCGATGGTAAATTCCACCATTTGCGGGGGCAACGGAATTTCATCACCTTCAACAATCAATGTGCCACGCGCTTCGGCGGTCTCATCCCCGTCTTGGGCGCGGACTTGCAACACCCATTCATATTCCCCACTGGGGATGAGTCGTCGCAATACCTCGCCTTGTAGGGTTTCATTCGGCAATAAATAGCCATCCACCACCCCACTGAATAAAACGGTGTATTCTCCGTTGGAACGGCGTTCATCTTGGCGAAAATAAAAAGTGCGTTCATCCGATTTGCGAACCAGCATCAGCGAGACAAACGCATTTCGGCTAATTTCGTAGCTAAATTGAGTCGCATCATCTACCCCATCGGCATTTGGGGAGATGGTGACAAGTGAACTTTCTGCATCAATCAACAACGGGCGCGGGGGTTGTATCAACATACTCCCCAATACCACAACGACCACAGTCACGATGAGCGCAGAAATGAGGGTTAAGCCAATTGGAAAACGCATTGCACCTCACATCATCTAATTATAGATACGTGTAGGGACGGCATTCTTGCCGTCCGCCTCTAATTAATGCGAGTGTAACGTTAGTTTGCCTACCCGACAAGGGCAAACCCTAACGCCGTAGTTTTAGCATCCGTTCATTGGCGGCAGAAATGACCTCATTCCCCTTGCAAAAGGCAAAGCGCACATGCTTACTGCCCAGATGTTTGTTATTGGTGCTATAAAATGCGCTAGTAGGGATGACTGCCACACCAATTTCGGTTATCATATATTGTGAAAATGCCACATCATCCCCATCGAACACATCGGAAAAATCCGACATCACGAAATATGTTCCCTGCGGATTGAACGATTTGAATCCTGCCTGATTCACACCTGCCATCATCAAATCGCGTTTTTCGGTGTATATAGCGCGATAATCTTCATAATACGAACTTGGCAACATGAACGCCTTTGATATGGCAATTTGCGCGGGATGATTAGCGACAAACGTGATGAATTGGCGGGCTTGCGACACCCCTTTCACCAAATCGGGATGACCATATAACCAGCCCGCCTTCCAGCCCGTCATGCCGAATGTTTTACCTGCGCTACCAACGGTAATCGTGCGCTCAAACATATCGGGCAAGGTCGCAATCGGGATATGCACCGCGTCATCAAATATCAGATGTTCATACACCTCATCCGAAATCGCCACCACATCATATTCTTTGCATAAATCGGCGATAATCGTCAATTCTTCGCGCGAAAATACTTTACCTGTGGGGTTATGGGGTGTATTGAGGATAATCACGCGCGTTTTTGGGTTGAAGGCGGCACGCAGTTCATCCATATTCAATTCCCAATTCGGCGGATATAACGGCACATACACAGGCACACCACCCGCCATCAACACGCCTGGCGCATAACTATCAAACGCGGGTTCAATGATAATCACCTCGTCACCAGGGTCAATCAAGCCCATAATCGAGGCGAAAATAGCTTCTGTCGCGCCTGCCGTCATGACGATACCCCGTTGTGGGTCTAGGTCTAAACCATAATGCCGATTGACAAAGTTTTTAACCCCCTCACGCGCCACCAATGCACCCGCACCAGGCGCATATTGGTTATACAAACCCGATTGGAGCGCCTCGACATACGCCTGAACAACTTGCGGAGCGCCATCAAAATCGGGTCTGCCCTGCCCCAAATTCAC
>JALONZ010000196.1 GCA_025454675.1 Anaerolineae bacterium
ATCCCCTTTGTGATTGTTTTGGGATATGGACTGATATTAGACACGCATAACCTTGTAACTCGGTTTGCATCTACTACTAATGCACGGGGTGAGGCAATTGATTATATCACCGCCAATATTGAACCCGATGCGTATATTTTAATGGAGACGCATCCCACTAAAAAATTTGAACATACGCTCGGCTTTGTGGTTTTAATGGGAACTTCTGGTATGAAATCACCGATTCTATTTCATTTTTTTGAACAAGATTATGATGAAAACCCATTGAATTTGAATTTTGATTATCTTTTCCCAGATGGGTATCAGATGGCTAATGATGCGGATATAAATCGTGAACAAGTCCAATTTATCGTCTCTTTATTTGATGAGGATAGATTACTCCAAACACCTCCTGATGGACTCGATATGAGTCAATATACACGGCGTGAATTTGAATATGAGTATGTTGCATGGAATGTGTTTTGGTTGCCACAAAAAACGACATTCGCAAATTTCGTCATTTATGAGCGTAATCAGTAAGGGAAGGAATACGCTATGACCGAACACGCCTTAGCCCGCGCACGCTTATCCTTAGAGGGGTTATCGTTGGGAGATGCACTCGGCGCATTTTTTGAGTTGTATCACCCCATCGAGATGATACCAATTGTCAGAGCAAAAGAATTACCCACATCTGAATGGATTTTTACTGATGATACCAACATGGCACTCTCCATTTATGAAAATTTGCGCCGATATATGGAAATTAATCAAGATGAACTCTCTAAAAGTTTTGTAGATCATTTTGATTATTATCGTGGCTATGCTTTCGGTATGCTCAAATTTGCCGAGTTGGTACAAAATGGGTCGTATTGGCGGGATATTAATACACGCATATTTCAGGGTGGCTCATTTGGCAATGGTGGCGCGATGCGAATTGCTCCGCTTGGTGCGTATTTTGCCGATGACATCCCCAAACTCATCATCGAAACGACCAAAGCCACCGAAATCACCCACGCCCATCCAGAAGGGATTGCGGGCGCGATTGCCGTATCAGTGGCGACCGCCATCGCGTGGCAAAACCGCGACAAACCTCTCTCGCGGGGCGATTTTATCGAACAAATCTTGCCTCATATCCCCAAAGGTGATGTGCGCCTAAATTGTTTGCTCGCACAAAAATTACCCAGTAGTGAGCATATCGCCATCCACGAAATTGTGGCACGGATTGGCAATGGTAGCCAAGTGACCGCACAAGATAGTGTGCCGTTGGTGTTATATTGCGCGGGTGAAAAGCCGAATCACTTTGAAGATGCGTTTTGGTTAACTGCCAGCGCGGCTGGGGATGTGGATACCACTTGTGCGATGGTGTGTGGAATTGTGGCGATGGCGGTTGGGGTGGAGGGGTTGCCCGCCGAATGGATAAAACGCCGTGAACCATTGCCCGATTGGGCGCTGGTCGGGTGACATTCATCACCTAAAAATCATATTTTGAATCCAGAGGCGCAATTGATTGCGCCTTTTTTGCGTATATAGATGATAGAACATCGTTGTTTTGCATAAGGATTACCCCATCATGAAAAAAATCTACGAAGCCGAAATGCGCGATGAAATCGTTACATACGCGCACCTCATCAATCCTAACGATACTATCAAAGAATCGGATATTGCCCATTTGCCCGCTCCATTAAAACGCTATTTTCAGGTATGTGGTTATATCGGCAAGCCAAAAATGGTGAACGCCGAAGTGGTTTGGTCATATAGCGCCATTAAGATGGGTGCGGATAAACCATTTATGTCCATGAAAACCTACCAATTCAATTCTGTCCCGCGTCCGTTTCGGATTGCGTATATGCGTGCCTCGATTATGGGAATCATCCCGTTTGAAGGGCGCGATTTATATAATAGCGAACAAGGCGCAATGCTGGGCAAAATTGCCAAAGTGATTACCCTATTCGATAATCATGATAGCCAATTGGCACAATCAGGTTTAGCGACCACCTTCGCCGAAGCCATGATTATCCCGTCTTATATGTTGCAATCGTATATCTCATGGTCAGCGATAGATGACAGAACGGTGGCGGGGTGCATCACCTATAACGGACTTCAAGTATCTGCCACATTCCATTTTGCGGATGACGGTACATTCATCCGCTACGATACCAACGATAGATTTATGTCGTTGCCCAAAGGCGACTATGCCAAATTCCCATTCTCTGCGGTGTGTGGTGATTATATCGAGCGTAACGGGGTCAGATTCCCATCGAAAATGACGGCTGTTTGGCATTTAGATGGTGGTGATTTTGAATATTATAATGGAACGATTGCCGATATTCGGTATAACATCACCTGATAATTGTTATGATTGTAAGGGCGCAACATGTTGCGTCCTTGCAGAATGCACTAATAACTTTGCGGTAAAAAATTTGCCTCTATGGTATGATTTACGGCGTATATGATGTTTAATCTGACGAGATATGACTTATGCGCCGACCTGTTTTTTTGCTCATCTTCATGAGTGCCATTTTATTCTCACTCATGCCCGCTTATTCTCAATCCACCACCACCAGCCGCCCCATTTATATCCGTTCTGATAGGCTTGGCATCACCCATGTCACCATTACAGGCTTAGATACCCCCGAATGGCGTTATCAACAAGCCTTAACGCTGGGGGCAGGGTGGGATAGATTCCCGATTTATTGGAATTTGATTCAAAAAGAACCTGCTACATGGTCTTGGGAACAATTTGATATGCAAGTGGGGGGCGCATTGGAACACGGCTTCAAAATCAACGCCGTACTCATTGGTGTCCCCGAATTTTATCAGGATGATGAAAGCATATTAGGCATCCGTGAGCCGATTTTTGCCGATGGCACAGATACCCCCGCCGCAGGAAAATTATTAAACCCTGCCAATCCATGGGTGTGGTTTGTGTGGGAGACGGTCAATCGCTATAAACCGGGTGGCACATTTTCGCGTGAAGCCACCTTGCCATTAGGTGCGGGGATTCGTGTTTGGGAGATTTGGAATGAACCCGATTTCCTCAATTTTTGGAAGGCGGGTCCGATAGATTATGCGCGGTTGCTCAAAATATCGTATCTGGTCATCAAAATGGCAGACCCGTCCGCGCAAGTGATGTTCGGAGGGCTACTCTATCCAACAGGGTCAAATTTTATGGCGCAGGTGTTGAATGTCATCATTAATGACCCGCTACGCGACCAATATAATTGGTATTTCGATTTGGCGGCTGTTCATGCCTATGCCGACCCGTGGCGCAGTGGGTGGCTGGTCTTATTTACCCGCCAGACCATGCTCGCATTCGGATTTGACCGCCCCATCTGGTTGAACGAAACAGGTGTTGCCTTATGGGATGATTACCCTGGTCCCACATGGATGTCATCATTGAGCGCCGAAAAACGTGCCACGATGCAACAACAAGCATGGTATCTGATTCAGAGTGCCGCCTATGCGTGGAGCGAAGGCGCAGATAAAATTTTTTATCATCAACTGTATGATGATTGTGGCGACCAACCCGCAGGCACAGATTTTCCGCCTCATCGTGGCAATTTATGCCGTCCCAATGTGCCGTGTTTTGGTGATACATTTGGTATTTTCCGCAACTTACCTGATGCGATTTGCTTTAGTCAAAGCCCAAATGCAGGCGAAGCCCGCCCCGTTGCCACTGCCTATCGGTTATTGGCGCAAGTGTTTGGGAGTGAGCCGTTTGGGAATGGCGATTTTGTGAATTATGACGTGAGTGTCGTCACCATCACCTTTGAACGTCCGCGCACCAATGAACGCATCACCGTGTTATGGAATCGGCGTTTAGAACCCAAATCCATCGGATGGGAAGCTGTTGGCGAAAATGCGGAACTCATCACCCTATCAGGCTCACAACTCATTACACCCAATGAACGCAATTTTTATATCTTAGAGATGCCCCCCGCCGTGAGTGATATTAACCAGACGGGTTCAGATTTTGGTGGGGTAGCCATTGGCGGTGAGCCGTATATCTTGATAGAACGGCGGACAGGGCGTGTTAGTGGCTCAAACATTAATTTGGCGTTGCCGACCCTATTGCCAACCCTCACACCCGCGCCAACACTCCCACCAACCCAACCGATTCCGCGCCCCACCGTGCCGCCTTCTAGTGATACACGTCCACCCGTTGCCACCGTTTTGGAACTGCCCGCCACCAGCCCAGCCACATTCACGGTTGAATGGAGCGGGACGGATGAGAGTGGCATTCAACTGTATTTGATATGGGTGCGGATTGATGGCGGTCAATGGTTGCCATGGCGCGAGACCACCGAGACCAGCGCCGAATATGCGGGTGAAGCAGGAAAAACCTATGAATTTTCGGCATGGGCGCAAGATTTGGCGGGGAATTGGTCAGAAAATGTTCAGCTATCGCCACAAGCGGCTACAACAGTGAGCGAATAGACGTGCATCTGTCGAAAATGCGATATGATAGATACATATAACCAATGTAGGGACATGATACATCATATCCCATATACAGCAACTTAAGAAACCAACCTCACCCCTAAATCCCCTCTCCCCAACGGAGGGGACTTAAACCCACCTATAAAAGGTTTTCTCCCCCTCTCCAATTTGGAGAGGGGGCAGGGGGGTGAGTTCAAAAAGCAATTTTTTGTTAAGTTGCTACGCATGGGACATGATACATCATACCCTTTTGAACCTGTATTTGGCTTTATCACCCACTGATTGGTAAGGAGTGCCACCATGCGTTTCATATCGCGTTTTCTCATCATTTTCGTCATCAGTTTATTGATGGTGTCTGTTACACACGCCCAACAACAACCCATCTCCTTTGGTGAATCTGTCGTAGGCGAAATTACCGCCGTGCAACCGACTGTCACTTATTCATTCGAGGGGCGCGAGGGCGATGTGATTTATTTTTATATCTCACCCGCCAGCCTTGACCAAAGTTTTTATGGGCGACTGTTTGATGCCAATTCGAATATTGTCGCCGAAACAACCGGATTTCCATTTGTGCATAACGTTGTATTGCCTGCTACCCAAACTTATACCCTTTTAATTGGTAACAATGACAATCAAACAGGCAGTTTTCAGGTGTTGGTAGATTTTTACCAACCAACTCCCATTGTTTTAGATACCGCGTTATCGGGGAATTTAGCTTCATCTGCCCAACTTGATTTTTATACGATAGACGCAATACAAGGGCAATTATTCCGCTATTCCACCACAGGCGCACAACTCGGTGTTTCGATTTTTGACCCACTTGGTGAATTATATGCGTTTGAGGGGACATATGACTCGCCCTTGATGATGTTGGCACAATTCGCCCAA
>JALONZ010000197.1 GCA_025454675.1 Anaerolineae bacterium
CTTCCCCCACTTCGTAGAGGAAGGGAGTAAGACAAAGATAGGTTTTCTCCCCCTCTCCACAACGGGGGGGGGGGGCTGGGGGGTGGGGTGAATGCCTTAAGTTGCTACGCATGGGGCTTGCCATGGCAAGCCCCTACAGAAACGCGCCCGTGTTGGCGTTCTTGCATCATGCCCCAAAAGACAATCGTCCCAAAACCGTAGGTTTGCATGACGAATAACGGGATGAGGCTCGGCATATAACGAAGTGCAAGTACAACTGCCATGCCTGTATATAGGGTCAGCGCCAATTCGCACAAAATTGTCCAATCGGCGCGTAGGGCGTATTGATTGCCCGCCCAAACCGTATCCGAAAATTTGGGTGTGCGTTTGATGTCATTGGGACGGCGCAAAATGGCTTCAAACACGCCCACCGTATTGGTGAACATCACCTGGCTGATGACATACATAATCGGCGCGGCGAGACCTGCCAATCCCAACGGCGCAAGGGGTAGCCCCTGCAAAACACCCGCCACCATCAAAATCGGATTTAAGATGGTCAACATCAGCAATAACACTTGTGGCACATATTGGCATAGGTGAATGGTCGCCATGATTTTTTGCACCAGTGTGACATGTTCCGATTGCCACACCTTGCCGATGAGCCTGAATAAATTTTGTGTGACACCCTTCGCCCAGCGTGCTTGTTGAGCTTTATAAGCGGCAATTTGCGGGGGCAATTCGGCGGGGACAGCCACATCGGGCAAATAGAGATATTTCCAGCCACGCAATTGCGCCCTAAAACTGAGGTCTAAATCTTCGGCTGTGGTGATTGCTGTCCATCCCCCGCCATCATCAATGCACGCCCGCCTCCAAACGCCCCCGGTACCATTAAAACTGAGCATCAACCCGCCCCGATTGCGTCCAGTTTGCTCAATCACAAAATGCCCATCTATGCTCATGGCTTGACTGCGCGTGATGAGGTTTTGCTCCGCATTCAGGTGCGCCCAACGGGTTTGTACGATGCCTAATTTTGGATTGTGCAAAAAATGAGGAATCGTCTGGCGCAAAAAATCAGGTGGTGGCACAAAATCGGCATCAAATATGGCGGTGAATGGCGCATCATCCAAGCCCAAGCCATATTGCAACGCGCCCGCCTTAAATTCACTCCGAATGGGACGGCGAACATGCGTCATCAGCCAGCCTTCGCGGGTATATCGCGCCACCAAATCCGCGACAATGCCGATAGTTTCATCAGTTGAATCATCCAAAACCTGAATCCGCAGGCGGTCTTTGGGATAATCCAATTGAGTCATGGCTTTTAATAGGCGCGGGATGACATATTGCTCATTATAAATGGGCAGTTGGATGAGGACGGGCGGTAAATCAGAATCGGCTACATCGGGCAAAATGGGTTTTTGATGGCGATAAATTATCCACAGAATGAGTAAAATGAAAATTGCGCCCGAAAAAACAGCGAGTCCGATGGCGCTGATGATGTAAATGAGGGTGAGTAGTGATAAAAGTGGGGTCATATATGAAATTAGAGGTTCGGCTATATAGGCAGAAGGGTGATATATAAAAATTAGCCCCACCCCCTATCCCCCTCCCCATTGCACGGAGAGGGGGAATTTTTCTCCCTTCCTCTACGAAGTGAGGGAAGGGTTGGGGATGGGGGTGCTTTTATTGTTAGTTACGATTCTGGTGTAACCTCAACAGAAGGGGTCACTTCTGGGGTTGGGGTGACTTGTTCAGTCGTGATGGTCGTATCGGTGTTGGTACTGCTATTGACACCATCTAATTCAAGCGAATTATAGATGAGGGGTGCAAGCACCAACGCCACAATCGCCACCAATTTGAGCAAAATGTTCAATGATGGACCCGCAGTATCTTTGAACGGGTCGCCGACGGTATCACCGACAACGGCGGCTTTATGGGGTTCAGATTTTTTACGATAGACAATTTCGTTACCGTTTTCATCTTTACCCTTTAAGTAACCACCTTCAATGTATTTCTTGGCATTATCCCATGCACCACCCGCATTCGACATCATAATAGCAAGCATGAATGCGGTAATGAGCGAGCCAATCAACACACCGACCAATGTTTCTGAGCCGACAAATTCGCCGATGATGTTGTCTTGACCGACAATCGTCAAAATGGCTACCAAAACAGGCACGCCCACCGCGATTAAACCGGGCAAAATCATTTGTTTGATGGCGCTATCAGTGCTGATGCCCACACAAGTTTCATAATCGGGGTCGGCTTTGCCTTCTGCCAAGCCCGGAATGGTTTTCCATTGGCGTTTAACTTCTGCCACAATTTCTTGGGCGGCTTTACCAACTGCCAGCATCGAAAGGGCGCTGAATACGAAGGGCAACAAAGCGCCAACAAACATACCTGTAATCAGTTTGGGTTCAAGCAAAACGGCGGCGAATGTGGTATCTGGAATGACATTACCACCTTTTACGGCGGTGATGAATGCCGCCATCAATGCCAATGCGGTCATAGCGGCGCTACCAATGGCAAACCCTTTACCAGTGGCGGCAGTGGTATTACCCAAACTATCCAACGCATCGGTGCGGTCACGCACAGATTCGCCCAATTCAGACATTTCTGCGATACCACCCGCGTTATCTGCCACGGGACCATAAGCATCAGTGGCGAGGGTGATACCGAGTGTGGATAACATCCCCACTGCGGCAACAGCAATCCCATATAACCCGCCCGCCCATGATGCGAACAAGGTGACAAATACGACAATCATCACAGGGGCAAGTGTGGAAAGCATCCCCAATGCCAACCCACGAATGACGATAATCCCCGCCCCACCTTCGGCACTAGAAGCCAATTGTTGGGTCGGTTTATATGAGCCAGAAGTGAAGTATTCGGTGAAGTAACCAATCAACACGCCACCGATTAACCCGCTTAATGTGGCAAGGATGACACCCCAACCTAAATCGAGGAGTAATCCGAGTGCAACAATGCCAACTGCAACCATCGCGCTCGCACCATAAACACCTTTACGCAAACTCCACAGGAGTTGTTCTTGGGTTGCGCCTTCTTTGGTTTGGACGAGAAATGAAGCGACAATGCCAATCAAAATGCCCAATGCGGCAACCAGCAAGGGATACACTTCGGCGGCAATATTCATATTAGACAGGGCGGCAAGCGTGATGGCGGCAATGATTGACCCTGCATAACTTTCAAACAGGTCAGACCCCATGCCCGCCACATCACCCACATTATCACCGACATTATCGGCGATGGTCGCGGGATTTTGTGGACTATCTTCGGGGATGTTCAATTCGGTTTTACCTACCAAATCTGCACCCACATCGGCGGCTTTGGTATAAATACCACCACCCACACGGGCAAAAATGGCGATGCTTGTGCCACCAAACCCAAAACCAGCTAAGGCACTGGCGGCGGTAGCGGTGTCTAAATTCAACACGTTGGTGAAGAAAATGAACAAAATACCAATCCCCAGCAACGCCAGCGACACGACCAAATTCGCCATCACCGTACCGCTAGAGAACGCCACGCGCAAGCCTTTATTCAGGCTTTCGGATGCGGCTTGTGCAGTACGCACATTGGCGCGGACGGCAATATACATCCCACCATACCCCGCCGCACCTGATGCAATCGCACCAGTGACAAACGCGAGGGCTGTCCATGGACTCATACCAGAATCAGGGATAAGTCCTAAGATGATGAGTGCAATCATCACAACCACCACCAAAACCGCAACCGCGCGATACTCACGACGTAAAAAGGCTTGTGCGCCTTTTTGAATCGCACCCGCGATTTTGGTCATTTTTTCATTACCCGCATTTTGAGACAGTACCCAACTGCGTTGACTCCATGCAAATGCCAATCCTACCACCGATGCAATAATGGCGATGATACTGGCAACGGTCACATTATCTGTCAAAAAATCCATGTGACTATTTCTCCTCCTGTGTCCAAAAAATATATCAATATAAGGAACATCGTATATTAGCGTATTTCGGCAAGGTTGGAAAGAGTTTTCATTAGTGGCTCATGATTGACTCATCAAAAATTGGCAATTGACCATTTTTGTGTACCCTCTACAATGATAGTAGATGAAAAATAGGAATAAAACGAATGTCATCAGATACACCACAGACTAAACCACCCCAAACACAACGCCCAAAACCCGCCAAGCGTACCCCTGCCACACCGCGCGGACGTTATAATGGACTAACGGGCATACAAATTATGTTCGCGGCAATTATTGCCATTGGGTTGATATTAGCCATTAATTTCAGCGCCCGCATCACCGCCAGTCGCCCACTCAATGAATTTCATCAAAGTGTGGAGAATGAAATTGCAGAATTACGCCAAGAACAAGCCACGCTCATCGCCGAAAAAGAATATGCCGAAAGTTCTGCGTTTGTGCAACAATGGGCGCGTGGTGATGGCAAGATGATTCGTCCGGGCGAAATTTTGGTCATCCCCCTTTCGGCAGGCTTACCCCCCACCCCAACACCGATTCCGCCTGTATTTAATGATGTTCAAACATCACCCGAAGGTCCCGAAAATTGGCAATTATGGTGGGCGCTGATGTTTGATGCTCCCCCGCCCGATTTAGGTGGATGATGATTATTCTTGGATACTAGAGATACGCTGGTGGATATATTCGCGGTCGGGGTCGCTATAAGTATTCAAACTCAGGTCAACATAATCTATGGTGAGTCCATACGATGCCTCTAAAAATATCTTCTGATACACCCTATTAAAATCAAACAGATGGGTATCTTCACCATCTAATGGGATAGTGATTGTCGGAATTTTATCGGTGATACCAAAATGATACAACCAAATATGACCTTCTTGGATAGTGGGGCGTGGAATCATCACTATCCCATGAAATGGAAAACCGCCTTGTTGATACTGTGTGATTTTCTGAGATTCGAAACAAGGCTCCCGATGAAAGAGAAACATGAATTCGGTTTTGTGGTTTTTCTGGAGTGTGAGCGATTAGAGTTTGAGTTGTCGTTTGGTAGGCTTGGGAATACCCAAACATTCCTTTTTCAAAATTGAGGGATTTCTCTCCGAAGGTCTTTTCGATCCAATCAAAGGATTTCTTCTCGTATGGAAGGGAAAAGGCTAACCAATCCACAAAGGGTTTTTTGAAGCTTTCAGGAACGAATTTCATTTTGTTTTTTTACCTTGAGTTTGTCAGTAGCGAGGGGGTGTTACTACCCCCCCCAATGACAAATAGAATCTTCGATTTTAAGCGGCTTCCGAACCTTTTAGAGAATCAAAACCAGACTCCAAGTAATCTATTCTTTCGCCGATAGATTCGAGAGCCTCCGCCATCGTCTTATTCAAACCGTGGATCTTCTCTTCCAAGGTTTCGAAAATCATTTGTTCTGTTGAAATTAGTTTTTGCCCATCTTCCCTTTCTTGAGGTGTCAAAAATTTGTCTATGACCGTTTCAATAGATTTTTGAAGTGCAGAAGGTTCGCACAAAATAGAAATAAGGCTTCCGATTTCTTCGCCAGATCCGAAAACTTCAACACGGTTGTTTCCCGTTAGTTCAATGACTAAAGCCTGAGCATTATCTCCAAATTCGGATTTTGCTTCTTCCGAAGTCAGTTCAACTTCTTTAAAAGAAATG
>JALONZ010000198.1 GCA_025454675.1 Anaerolineae bacterium
TCAGCAGATTTATTTTTTAGTCGCACTTTATAGACTTCGTGATTGATATTAGAAATCCTATCACCCGGTCGTTCATCATTTTCAAGCTGAATCACTAAATCTCGAACTTCTGAAGTGATTGATGGATATTTCCGTTTAAGATGTTTCAGGTCTCGATTAAATCTTGGTAAGATGCTAACTTTACTTGGCATAGTCGGTTACTTCATCTTCAAGTTCATCTAATACTTCATGTGCGGGACGACCAAAATCGCCCTTCATGACGGATAAAATCCCCTCCCGTATGGCATTAAGCACATCTTCTTTTGTCGGCTCATCATCATCAATCGTCTCGGTCAACGCCGATTGAATATACTCATTCAGCGCCACTTGTTGGCTATCGGCACGGGCTTGTAATTTTTGAATCACATCGTCGGGTAGTTCAATTGTTATGCTGGTCATTTTATATATTCCTCACATCTGCTTTTTGCATATTATAATCGTATTTTGGGCACAATAAATAAACAAGGCGCAACCCTGTGCGCCTTGTTGATATTATGCGGTTCGCAATTCCATTTGTTCCAAATATTCGGCATATGTGCCATGAAACACATTCAAAATGCCGTCTTGTATCTCCCAGATTTGCGTGGCGAGTTTATCCACCAAGTAACGGTCATGCGTCACCAAGAGAAGCGTCCCTTCATAATTTTCGAGTGCCTCCTGCAAAATTTCTTGTGCCGATACATCCAAATGGTTGGTCGGCTCATCCAATAGTAAAAAGTTGGCTTTGTGCAAGGCTAAAACTGCTAATGCCAATCGTCCGCGCTCACCCCCGCTCAAATCACCCACCTTTTTGAACACATCCTCATTGCGGAACAAATACCGCGCCAAATGATGACGGGCATCGCTGATGGGCATGTAATGATGACGAATCAATTCATCCACCACCGTATTGTCTGGGTTTAGGCTATCATGTGCCTGCGAAAAATAACCGACCTTCACATGATGCCCAAACGATAGCGTTCCACTAACCGGATTCACTTGATTGAGCAAGGTTTTTAGGAAAGTCGTCTTGCCTGTGCCATTATCCCCGATGAGCGCGGCATGTTCGCCTTGTTTCAGTTGAATATCATCGCATAAAAACAGGGGTTTATTCGGATACCCAACTTCTAACCCACTTGTCCGCAACACCACTGCGCCACTTTTATGCGCGGGGCGAATCGCCATCTTCAGTTTGGCATCACGGGGGAGGGGGGCAGGCATTGACCGCAGGGCATATTTCACCTCTTTAATCGTCATGGGGCGTAATGCGCCGATGCCTGTCTCTGACCAGTTCATGGAACGATACGCCATAACACCCATCGTCTGAATCCCAACAATATCGCGGGTGAGTCGGCGTAATTTTCCGACTGCGATGTCATTATTCGATGTATCCAGATAACGCTCCACAAAATCCACTTCATTCCAAAAGCGTTCCATCTCGCTATCGAATACTTTGAGGGTGCGTTCATGCCGTTCCTCACGTTGTTTAAGATAGGCTGTATAATTGCCTTTATAGGTCTCCATGCCCATTTTGTGCATTTCCCAGATGGTCGTCACGGTGGCATCCAAGAAATAACGGTCATGGCTGACGATAATCAGCGCCCCATCCCAGCGATATAAGGCTTTTTCCAGCCATTGAATCGCAGAAATATCCAGATGATTGGTCGGCTCATCCAAAATCAGGACATCAGGTCGCTGGAGGAGTAATTTTGCCAGCAATGCGCGGGTTTTTTGACCACCGCTCAAATGCGCGATGGGGGTTGCATAATCATCATCGAAAAAGCCTAATCCAGCCAATGTCTGATGTATCCGCGTTTCGTAATCATATCCGCCCCCTGCTTCAAATGCCTCTAATGCCTCACCATATGCCTCTAAAACGGTTTGGGATGAATCGGTGTGCATTTGCACTTCTAAGTCGCGTAATTGGGCTTCTAGGGTGTGGATAGGGTCGAAAACGGCGTGCATTTCATCAAAAAGGGTGCTGGTCACATCACCAAAGGCGTGAATCGCTTCTTGATATAAATATCCCAATTTAAGCCCATTGGCGCGGTTGACCTTGCCTGTGGTTGGTTCATCAACACCGCTAATCAGACCGAGTAGTGTGCTTTTTCCGATGCCATTGGGACCCACAATACCAATTTTTGCGCCATGTTCTACCTTTAGGCTGATGCCTGTGAAGATGGTATGTGCGCCGAATGTTTTGCCTAAATGATTGCCTGTGATAATGCTCATGATATTTCAGTCCTCAATGGTTCACGATGGTTCATAACGATAACCATTGAATCAAAAAAACCCTTGTTTGTCAAGGGGTCATATTGGTTCATAAAAAATTTCTGTGCTATATATGAGGTATTTAAGGGCGCAATATATTGCACCTTTATACATTATGCCAGCACAAATTCATCTTCTTTGCACACACGCATGGATTTGACCAAGCCATGCCCCAAAAAGTGAATCGTCTCGTCAATGCGGATATGAAGCGGTCCCTCGAATGGAGAACGGTCTAATAAGATGAATTTAACACCCGGTTGAATGCCCAAATCGGCTAGATATTTGAGTTTTTCGCCATCATGCGAATTAACACGACTAATCACATATTCGCCACCCACTTCGGCTTCTGTGAGCGGAATATCGTTCATTTTGGGCATAACTCCATCAGCAGAGGGGATTGGTTCGCCATGTGGACAACGTTTTGGATAATTTGACATTTTTTCCATGCGATTGACCAATATGTCGCTGACTACCGCGCCTAGTTCATCGGCGGCATCATGCACTTCGTGCCAGCCGAATTTCATCACATCCACCAAAAAACGTTCTACCAAACGATGACGGCGGATAGACATCAATGCCTCTTTTTCCCCTGTTGGGGTGAGTAAAATGCCCTGATACGGCTCATGTTCAATATAACCCGCATCTTTGAGGCGTTGCACCATGCGCGTCACGGCGGGCGCAGACACATCTAACACATCTGCCAGTGCTGATGTAGACACATATGGCGACCCTTGATGATGTGCGATGCGGTAGGCTTCTGCCAGATAATCTTGCATTTTGGTGCTTGCTGTCATTTGCTATATCCCAAAAGTGAATTTTTATCATTCCTATCATAAATATAGCGTGTATAAATTTATTTTTCAAGCCTGATGGTCTAAAATTTAGCCACGATTAACTTTTTGGAGATGATGCGTTTCGGTAAAATGCCATGTAGGGGCTTGCCATGGCAAGCCCCTATGGGTATGCGATGCGCGATATATCAAGCCCCTACGGATTAGGTGATAATCACCCCAGATAAGATGCTATCTACGAGGGGGGCAAATTGCGACCATAACGCGCTAGGGGTGGCGATGATAATGATATACACATATTCACCATCGGCAATTAGCATAAACCGCCCTACATTATCTGGCGCATCAAATACTTGCGATAACTTACCTGTGATGGTGAAGGTGGGGGTTTGGGTGATGTTATAATCTTCGGCATACCCACCGATTTGCTCGAATAGGGTTTGCAAAATGGCATCACTGGCGGGGTTGCCATTAAACCACGCATAGGGATAAATCCCGATTTGCATCATCCCCGCCACCAAATTGCGATTATCCATGCCTGCATCATTCAAATATGAGGCATTGACACGGCGCATAAATTCAATTGGCTCATCCCAAAAAATGAGGTGGTAATAGGGTGTTGGCGGGATTTGTGCTTTGATGTCTGCCAATAAATCAAATTGTTCAATGGCTCTGGTCACTGCATCGGGGAATGGGCTTTGGCGCAGGTTGAACGGGCTATTGACCCATTCTTCGGATAGCACCAGCCAACACGTTTGCAATGGGATAGTTAATGCGCCCCCTTCAATAATTAGGGGTGGACGTTGATTAAAATCAGCCGAACAGGGTGGGTCGGGATAAAATTGAAAGGTCGGTAACAGGCGGTCAATTTCTGCCATTTGCTGGGGGCTACCCGCCACTGTCACCATATACACCATCACATCACCCGTCCAGATGGCGGATTGAAACACAAATCCGCCATAAAAATCGGGGCTATTACCTGTCAGGTCTACTGTGGCAGATGGATAGCCTGCGATGGGGGTGAATTGCAAATCTTGTTCTTGATACAACCCCACAAAGGCGTTCATCAGCAATTGGCGTTCATCAACCCCTTCGGTTTCCCAGCCAAATAATTCCAATGTGCTGAGGGGGATAAAATCAATGGTGATAAGTTGCCCTAGCACCTCATTGGTCTCACGATAGACGCGCAATGTCTCTTCGGAATCGGCAATTTGCAACGATTCACCCACAAAAAAATAATTGGGGTTAGTGGCGGTCTCATACACCCAATTATTTGGAATTTCCATGCTATAGCGCCGTGATTCGGGATAAACCGTTTGCCGACCTTGTGCCAGCGCAGGACTTAAACATAACAATAAACCAATACAACAAAACACAATTGCCCACACACGGCGCATATAAAAACTCCTATGATGATGATTTATTCGGCGTTGGCGAGACGCTCGGCATATTGTTTTTTATAATAATCCAAATATTCGCCTGTTTTGATTTTCCGCCACCACCACTCATTTTGTTGATACCATGCAACTGTTTCTGCCAATGCGTTTTCAAAGGTATAGGCGCGTTGCCAGCCCAATGCCCGCAATTTATCACAATTCATGGCATAACGGCGGTCATGACCTGGGCGGTCTGGTACGCGCTTGATGAGTGATTCTGGTTTCTGTACTAAGTGTAACATGGCTTTTATCACGTCAATGTTGTGTTTTTCATTCTCGCCCGCAATATTGTAGGCTTCACCACTTTTGCCCTTGTGTAATGCCACATCAATGCCTGTCACATGGTCTTCGACATATAGCCAGTCGCGGATTTGCATCCCGTCCCCGTACATGGGCAATGATTGATTATCAATCGCTTCGGTGATGAACAATGGCAACAATTTTTCGGGGTATTGATAGGGTCCAAAGGTGTTGCTCCCGCGTGTGATGACCGTATCCATGCCATAGGTGACATGGTAGGAGCGCACCATCAATTCGCCTGCGGCTTTGCTGGCGGCATACGGACTATTGGGCAAAAAGTTATCACTTTCCACCGAATAGCCACTATGCACATCACCATAAACCTCATCGGTAGACACTTGCAAAAACCGTCCAACGCCATGCTGACGGGCTTCATCCAACAACACATACACACCCGCCACATCGGTATGAATAAACGCATCAGGCGAGAGGATGCTACGGTCTACATGGCTTTCGGCGGCAAAATTGACGATGG
>JALONZ010000199.1 GCA_025454675.1 Anaerolineae bacterium
TGGATAGACAAGCACCCTGAAGGGTGCTTTTACAGAGTGATTAGCCAGAGGCTTGAGCCTCTGGTGAGAAAAAACGAGCAATCAGAATTTATGCCATGAGATATTCATCACTTCTCCCGTGTGACCGCAAACCCACTCATAAATTGTTTTTGCAACAGCACAAATAAAAATAAGGGTGGCAACGATGCGATGATACCCGCCGTCATCAGCAAGCCAAAATCGCTATTCTGCCCCGATAGCGCCGCCCGCCGTACCCCCACTTGGATGAGTTGTTCTGGCGAATTGACATTCTGAAAAATCACTTGGGGCCACACATACTGATTCCACATATAAATGAATTGAATCATCGCCATCGCCACAATCACATTCCACGACATGGGGATGAGGACACTCACAAAGAATCGGAATGGCGATGCCCCGTCAATTTGCGCCGCTTCGGATAATTCGCGCGGGATGTTATTAAAATGTTGCCGAAATAAAAATGTCCCAAATGCACTGGCGATGAAGGGCATGGTCAACGCCAATTTGGGATATTCTGCCGACCAACTCAAATCTGCCATCAGCGTGCGTAACGGCGTGAGGATGATTTCAGTCGGCATCAGCAATGTGAGCAAAATGAAGAAAAATACAAAATTTTTGCCCGGAAATTTGAAATACACGAATGCAAATCCCGCCAATAGCGATAACCCCGTCTTGCCAATCACCACCACCAACGCCACCACCACCGTATTCCCGATGAGTCGCGCAAAATCGTGACTGCTACCTTCTTCTGCTGATACACTACCCGCGCTCAATTGCAAATCGGGGTCGGGTGCGCCGAATAACACGCGCACATTCGTCAGCAAATCATCCCCAAACGGGAAAAATGTGGGCGCGAGTTCAAACGATTCTTGTAAATCCAGCGTGGATAATCGAATCGCCAAAAGCGCGGGGATGCTCACAAAAAAGCACGCCAAAATCAATAAAATATGCGTTAGCCAGCGCGTTTTGCGCTTGGGTGAACCCTCTTTAGAGACTTTGACCATCGTCAAGGTGCTGGTCATCGTAGACCGAATTTCTGATATAGGCTCGTTCATAAATTAATCCCCGCTATATGTCACACGACGCTCAACAAATTGGAATTGTGCAATCGTAATCACCGCCACCAACACAAATAATATCACCGATTGCGCCGCCACATTGCCAATCTGGGCGCTGGTAGAGAGTAAATCGCTATACAATTTATAAATCAGCACATTCGTCGCGCCCGCCCCTTCCCCAATCGTCGGACCGCCCTGTGTCAGTGTTTCGACCACCCCATACAACCCATACACCCCAAATGTCACATTGGTGATGAGCAAAAAGAAGGTGAATGGTGATAACATGGGGAATGTGATTCGGATGAAACGTTGCACCACATTCGCACCATCAATTTGCGCCGCTTCGAGCAAATCTTTGGGGACATTCTGCAACCCCGCCACATAAAACAAAATATTGAATCCCAGCGCATTCCACACCGATGCCAAAATAATCACAAATGGCGCAAGATTCGCGTTCCCAATCCAATTTTGCGCCCCGCCCAGCAACCCGCCTAAATAAAAATTAGCAAATCCATTCGGGTCATTGCGGAAAATGGCGATGAAGATGACCGCCGTCACCACAGGCGATACTGCATAGGGCCAAATGAGTAGCGTGCGATACACACTCGCGCCCCGTATTTTTTGCGAGGCGAGCAAGGCAATCATCAGCCCCAACGCCATGCTAAACAGCACAATCCCCGCCGTGATGAAAAATGTGGTGATAAAACTGCTCCGATACACCGTATCCGCCACCAAATCGGCATAATTTTCGAGGCACACAAAACTCGATGCCCGCCGTCCGCGTTGGCGCATCATAGATTGCAACGCGATTTGCACACTCGGATAATATAAAAATATCACAAGGCTAATCAGAGTCGGCGCGAGTAAAATGGCAGGCATAACCCAGCCTTTATAATATCCACCACCCTGTTCTACCCGCCGATTCCGTTGCAAAATAATCGTCCAGACGGGTAACAACACCACAATCGCGCCGATTGCAGTGAGTATCATCCCCATTTGTTGCGTGTATATATCGGCTTCGGTGGTCAGGGTGCAATGTTGCGATGGATAATTCAGCAATTGCCCGCCAACCGCCCCAAAAACCGCGCCGATTCCTGCGCTAATCGATATGGCACGCAATGAAGCCGGTTTTATCAGGTTGCGCCATGTGGCTGGTTGCATCAAACGATTTTCATCTTCCTGAAAAATCAGCGCCACCCCAAAAATTGTGATGATGCCAACCAACACCGCATCAAATAGATACGCGCCAATTTGGTGATAAACCACACCAACCACCAACCCGATTATCACATCGCGCAACTCGACACGCGGAAACTTAACCAACCGATTCGCATTCAGCGATACAATAATGGTCAACACCGCCCCCACCCCACCACCAATGAGGAGTGATTGTATCAATTGATTGGTCGGCAATTGTTGATAGTAGGCGCTGACAAAATTCACAGCTTCGGGTATGACGGCAACCGCACCCACCAAAAAATTCCATAATGTCGTCAAACCACCTGTTTGACCAGCAAAAAACCAAATGATGAAGGCAAAGATTGCCACCACCATCAAGGGCATCCAACCGCGTCCTAGCCATTTTCGCGCAACATCCATAAGCGCACCTCATTTTTATACAATCTATTGGGTAAGACGTAGGGACGGCATACATGCCGTCCTCAATGAATCTTGTTGTCCTTGCTTATTCAAAATCGCGGTTATAATCTGCCATTTCTGCATTCGCACGTTCATTAGCAGAGGTCAACTTTTCCAGAATCGTCTCTGGGGTATCCGTTTCCTTATTCAACAATTCTTGAAGGGTCGTCAATAATTCAAATTTAACCGCCGTGTTGGGACCCAATGCCGCGCCCGCGCTGGCAGGATTCGGTGTGGTTTCTGCCAATTGGTCAATGGCGATGCGAAAGAATGGGTTTTCATCATAAAAACCGGCTTCAATCCCCAAATCAAAACTGCTTTGACGGATGGGCATATACCCCGTCCCTTGATGCCATATCGCGGCATTTTCGGGGTTGGTGAGGAAGAAAATAAAATCCACAGATGCTTGAATTTCTTCATCTGTTTGGTCAACACTCACAAACAAGCTACCACCGCCGATGCTCACGCCATTTGTCGCATTTTCATTTGGTGTTGGCAAACGCCCAATTCCCAATTGGAAACCCAACCGTGCAGAATAACCCTGAATGAGGGTAATCCCTGCTGTGCTATTGATGGTCATGGCAGTACATCCGCCACGCATCGCTTTCCCCGCGCAACCGGTTAAAAAGGTCGCGCCTTCCCCATTCATATCATTCAAACGCCCGCTATACGTAAAATAGCCTTTGCCATCCAACGCATCCCACCATGTCACAATATCCAACATGGTTTGGCTGGTGAATAAGGCTTCAGTCGCACGCCCAGACCGACCATTATCGTTATTGACGAATAATTCATTGCTCATCGCCAACCATTGTTCCACATACCACGAACTCATCGCCCAATTCACACAAGCGCGTAATTCAGGAATGGCAGACATAATCGCATCACACGCCGCATCAATTTCGGCAAAGGTGCGCGGTGGATTTTCGGGGTCTAAGCCTGCCGCTATGAACATATCCTTATTATAGTAAAGTACCGGATTCGAGATGTTCCATGGCATACTCCATAACGCATCCCCTTCCACAAAGTAATTCAAAATAGATGGGAACACATCATCCAGTGTAGCCAACTGTTCTTCTGTCGCATAATCGCTGATGGGGACAAAATAGCCATAATCAATCGCTTGTTGCGTCAAGCCATCTTCAACTTGCACAATGCTCGGCGCATTCCCCAAATCAGCATTCGCCATCGCGCTATTGAACACCTCATCATAATCCGAATCGGCGTTGGTTGAATACGCATTAATTTTCACATTCGGATTCATCGCATGATATTCATCAATAATGCCTTGCAACACACCGGGTCGCAGGTCATCACTAAAGATATGCACAAAATCCAATTCAATCACCTCATCCTGTGCCGATGAGATGAACACCATCCCCAAAACCAAACTCAGTATACCGATTAAAATGCTTAACTTTTTCAATTTACTATCTCCTCACTTCCAAAAAGGTTAATTTTTGAGCATAACAGTCATTCTTAAAAAATATTACGCGAAACATGTTAAGCCCATTTTAACGCTTATTGTTAAATCATGCACCTCTCATCATTCAATCCAAATTGGACTCGTCCAAGCCCGCCCACCATTGGCATCCCGCACAGTAATTCGCATGAATGGACTATCAAATCCGCGTAAACTCAATTCTGCTTCCCGAATCCCATTGCCATACGCACTACGCGCCGTCCAACCACTCCCCGTCACAAAAACCCGACTTGCAGGCGAACATTTCACAATGACGCGGTTATCCCCTGTCAATTTCACATCATAAATGCTGGGTCCTGTGCTGGAATAATAATTCCCCAATTTCAAGTTTTCTAATATGGCTTCTGGCGAGAGTTCCTCGCTTTTCACCATCACCCAACCCAACCCCACATCTGCCCGATGCGGAAAGAAATGAGCATCATCTGTCGCGCAAGTCGAATACAACCGCCCCCGCATAGACATCATATCGGACATATACCAGCCATCAGGCTTATCATTGTGGTCTGCGGATGTGCCGTTATACACCTCTATCGCATGAATATCCCCCAACGACAAAATATCGCCTTCCGTCAGGATATACCAATATGGATGTGCCGCCGCCACAAATGCCCCACTCGCCAATGCCCGCGCACACACTTCCCCACCTGTTTCATTTTCGGGATACCGCGCAAAATCCAGTGGCAACCCTACCGATAAAATATGCCACAAATTGCCAAGTTCTGTTTTGCCTGTGTGCAATTCCGCACCGATGAGCGTGGTGAAATTTTCTGTCCGAAACGCCCGTGTATCCGCCATTTGATATCCAAATTGTTCCATAAAATGGTCAGTAATTGACAAAAAATCATATCCTAAATTCCGATAAGTCTCGCATACCGCCTCTGGTGTCAACATACCATCCGACACATTAGAATGCGTGTGTAAATTGCCTTTATAAAACCGTCCAGCTTTATTAAATGGCAAACTATCCATATTGGCTTGTCCTTTTCATATGTAACCATCACACACGCAATTATAACGAAAAATAGCTATTCCCCCGAAAATTGGTTATACTTAATTCTGAAATATCAATCTGATATTTCACTCATCGTCC
>JALONZ010000200.1 GCA_025454675.1 Anaerolineae bacterium
CGAATTGAATCCCGCCCGATTCTGGCATTTTGGCGTAGGCGCTGACCGTGAGTTCCTCATTTTGATGCACCAATCCACACGCGGAAAAGCCATTTTCTTGAATGAGATAATCGAATAATTCGCCGAAGCGGGTTTGAGGCAAACTCATCCCCACCCAAAGCATATCGCGCCCAGAGATAATACGCTGTGCTTGTTCAATATATTGGTTTTGGGTGGGTTTTTGCCATGTATCTACTAATGATGGTACGCCCAACACGTCATATTGGCGCAGATACAATGGCAATACCTCCGCCACTTGACCCCCCTCTTGCGGATGAAAGATGAGTGCATCATCGGCGGATGTGCGCCCTTCCAATACCCACACAAATTCGCGCACGGGTTCGCGCCAATGCACATCGCGGAACATCAGCGATTCGTATTGCGGATAAGTTGCAAAGAATATCCCCGCTACCGCCATGCCACCGATTAAAATGCCTGTAACATGATTTTTCTGGATGGTCAACTTTTCGCCGATGAACACCACCCCATACCCAAATACCAGCGCCA
The DNA here is from genome assembly GCA_025454675.1 of Anaerolineae bacterium. Lineage (GTDB taxonomy): Bacteria > Chloroflexota > Anaerolineae > Aggregatilineales > Phototrophicaceae. The sequence continues at coordinate 547 of JALONZ010000200.1, forward strand.
ATGCAGGTAATAAGATGATGGTGTAGCGGTTGGTGGGGATGCCCGACCATATCACCACGCCTGTGAGCGCAATGAAGCCGATAATCAGCCATGACCAGATGAGTGCAGGCATTTTTCCGCGTCCCAGCCACAGGATGAGTATCATCATCAATACCAACCCGCCCAGTTGGTTGGTGAAAAAATTGAGGCTATCCACCCATAATTGCATTAAGGTTTCGATGCCGATGGATTGCGCCTCTTGACCACGTTTATGCAGGGATGATTCAATCGTCAATGCGCCCCACGGGATGAAGGTGGCACTTCCCAACAAAATGCACGCGCTAATAATCACCCAATTCCGATTCAAACCGTGTCGGAATAGCCGATACAAGTGCGTCATGCCGATGACAGCTATCATGGCGATGCCCAAATTTTGAGTATATAGCAACCCCGCGCAACTGGCGATTAAACTGGCACGATAAAACCACTTTCCTCGCACCTCATTGACCAACGCGACATAACTATCGGCACACCACACTGTCATCAGCACCAACGGGGCATAATGACGGATTTCATGCAGATAAAATAAAAAGTAGGCATTGCTCCCCAACGCGACCATCGCACCCAACGCCACAATTTTATTTTTGCTGATGCGCCACGCCAACCGATAGGTGAGGGCAATTGCCAAAATGCCACATAAAAAGGCTAAAAAGCGCGTGGCGAATTCGCTCCAACCGACCAACTGCGCCCATCCCCACACGCCGATATAAAATCCGGGTGATAGGATATTATCGCGGGTGGCGATGCGTTCCCAAACCTGAAACGGCGATGTGAAATTATCGTAGTATGGATGACCTGTGTTGAATAATGTCCACCATTCATCAAACCAATAGCCATCGGCATTCAGGCGGGTCAGGGCGAATAGGGATAGGATGAGCAAAACGGGGAGAATCCACAGCCATGTCAGGTGTTTGGGTTGGGTCATATTCGGTTGCCTCATGTTTGAATATCCCATACCCTGATATAAGGGCGCAACATGTTGCGCCCTTACACGAATCTTAATTTATGGATATGGGATTTATACACCATTACCAGATAACCACGAATCCATATATTCGGGTTTTTCTAATTCTAGCGCATCTACTGCGATATGAAGCGGGTTAAATGTATCTACCATCACCGCTAATTCTTCGGTTTTTTCCACACCGATAGAGGCTTCGGTCGCGCCCGGTTGGGGTCCGTGAGGCAATCCAAACGGGTGCAAGGTGATGTCGTACTTATTAATTCCTTTGCGCGACATAAAATTGCCATCACAATAATACAGCACCTCATCGCTATTCACATTGCTATGATTATACGGCGCGGGAATGCCTTGCGGATGATAATCGAATAGGCGCGGGACGAATGAACAAATCACAAAATTCCACCCCTCAAAGGTTTGATGGACGGGTGGCGGTTGATGCACACGCCCTGTAATCGGCTCAAAGTCGCGCACATTAAAAATCCACGGATATAAACACCCGTCCCACCCAATCACATCGAAGGGGTGATGGTCTAAAATGTGCCGACTGATGCTATCCCGCACTTTGACACGCACCTCAAATTCGCCCGTGTCGGTATGACAGACTAAATCTTGTGGCGTGCGAATATCGCGTTCACAATAGGGTGAATTTTCTAAGAATTGTCCAAATTTATTGATGTATCGTTTGGGTGGTTCAATCTGTGAGGGTGATTCAATCACAAAAAAGCGCGATTCACCGTTCACGGTCATTTGCCATGTTGTGCCGAATGGGATGACGATATAATCACCCGCTTCATAGGGCAACACACCGAATTGTGAACGCATTTCGCCTGTGCCTTCATGCACAAACCACACTTCATAGGCTTGTGAATTGCGATAAAAATAAGTCATATTTTGTGTTGGACGGCTCACACCCAACGTCACATCGTTATTGCCCATGAGTACGCGCCGTGCTTGTACCGCATCACCCCCTGCGGGGACATCCACCGTTTTGAAGGCACGATGCCGAATCGCGCCAAAATCGGCATATTCGACTTTGGTACTGCCCAAAAATTCGGCTTTGAGGATGCGTGGGGGCAAAAAATGATGATATAGCAGGGATTGAATCCCACTAAAGCCTTCTAATCCCATCACTTCTTCCCGATACAATCCGCCATCGGGTTTGCGGAATTGGGTATGCCGTTTGTGAGGGACTTGTCCTACTTTTTGATAGAAAGGCATTGGTTTCTGTCTCCTATGAAATAATTTTATTCGGTTGGTATGGGTATGAACTATCATGCCCCATATACAGCAAATTAAGTCTAACCTCACCCCTAAATCCCCTCTCCCCAACGGAGAGGGGACTTAAAACCGCCTATAAAATAAATGGTTTTCTCCCCCTCTCCAAATTGGAGAGGGGGCAGGGGGGTGAGGTCAAAAAACAATTTTGTTTCTTAATACCCCAATATGCTCAACTTCAAATTCCACCACATCGCCCACCTGCAACCAGGGACCCTGTGCGCGGGTGAGTTCAAGCAAACATCCCGTCCCCACCGTGCCAGACCCAATCACATCACCCGGATATAAGGTGACATTTTGCGATGCGCGGGCAATCAATTCGCCAAAGCTATAATGAATATCGCGCCAATTTCCGCGTGAACGTTCTTCTCCATTCACCCGTGCCACCATTTGGCAATCATAAACGCCTGTGCGCCCTGTGTGATAGGCGTTTAGCTCATGGGGCATAACGACCATACTCCCTAATGAGGTGGCAAAATCTTTGCCTTTGGCGGGACCCAACCCGACCGTGACTTCTTTCATCTGCAAATCGCGTGCTGACCAGTCATTCATAATGGTGTAGCCAAAAATATAATTTTCCGCATCATCGGCGGATATATCGCGCCCCTCTTTGCCGATGATACACGCGATTTCCAGTTCATAATCCAGCGCGGTCACACCATGCGGATAGGGCAGGGGTTCATCATGCCCCAAAATTGACCCCGTATTGGAAAAGTAGAATACGGGGATTTCATACCACACGGGCGGGACTTCGCGCCCACGATTTTGATTCGCCGTTTTAACATGTGCCTCAAACGCATAAAAATCGCGCAGGGTAGGCGGTTTGCGGATGGGTGGATACACTTTCACATCCGCCAAATTGAAAACATGGCGTGTTTTATCCCGCAAAACGGATGACCCACTCAGCACCATCGCCCGAATATCCGCCACCAAATCAGCTTGATGGGGATGTTGGATGAGGCTCATCAGCGTGCCTTTATCGCTTTCGCCAATTTCGATAACACGCTCATCCACCACCACGCCCAAACGCGGGTAATCTTCACCAATTGGAGAAAATTCAACCCATCGCATCATAGATTGCCACGCTTCTCTTGTTCAATTTCTAAGGCTTCAAATAAGGCTTTGAAATTGCCCTTGCCGAATCCGCGTGAGCCGTGCCGTTCAATCACTTCGATGAACAGGGTTGGGCGGTCTTGGAGTGGACGACTGAAAATTTGGAGTAAATAGCCTTCATCATCATAATCTACCAAAATGCCGAGTTCCTTGATTTTATCCATATCTTCTTTGACCCCGACATGCTTCACCCGTTCTGGCAAAATATCATAATAGGCTTCTGGCACGCGCAAAAATTCGATGCCGTTGTTGCGGAGGGTTTCGACTGTTGTCAAAATATCACTGGTTATCATCGCCACATGTTGCACACCTGCGGTCACATAATAATCCAAATATTCTTCGATTTGGCTTTTGCGTTTGCCATCGGCGGGTTCATTGATGGGGAATTTGACACGACCATTGCCATTTTGCATCACTTTGCTCATCAATGCCGAATATTCGGTGCTGATGTCTTTATCGTCAAAACTGAGCAATTGACGGAAGCCCATCACTTCATGATAGAACTTCACCCAATGATTCATCTTGCCCAATTCCACATTCCCGACCATGTGGTCAACCGCCGCCAAGCCCGCGCTGACGGTTGGCATGTCCTTGAGTGGCACATAACCGGGCATGAATACCCCGTTATAATCGCTACGGTCAACAAACATATGCACCGTTTCGCCATAGGTTTTGATGGCAGAGGTGCGGATGATGCCGTGTTCGTCACGTTCTTCGCGCGGTGTCCATGCACTTTCTGCCCCGCGACTGGTGGTTTCGTGATGCGCCGATGCCACATCATCTACACCTAGCGCGATATACTTCACACCATCCCCGTGTAACATAAAATGCGCGGAAATTTCATCGCTGAATTTATACGCCGCGGATACAACAAAACGGATTTTTCCGCTTTCCAATACATACGAGGCAAAACGCCGATTCCCAGTTTCCAGACCCGAATATGCTACAGGCTTAAATCCGAATCCTTTCCACCAGTAATACATGGCTTGCTTGGCATTGCCCACCCAAAAATGAACATGGTCAACAGAATTAATCTTTAAGAAATCGGCTTCTTCGGTCATGGGACGGGAAGTTGGCAGGGTTGTATCGCTCATCATATCCTCCATTGTATAATTTGCACAAACATAATTTGTATAAAAAATCTAAATTTGACTCATTATAACATAATTACGCGGATTTATTGCAATAGCCATGCCTCATAAATTGGTTTGAGTATCAAAATTGAAAATGCCGTATCGCGCACACCATAGCAATACGGCATTTCCACAAAGGAGGGGGACTATTGCTTTTTGTAAAAGGTATGGCACTGGCTTACAACACACACACATTCACATTTGCACACACACA
>JALONZ010000201.1 GCA_025454675.1 Anaerolineae bacterium
GATGCGAGGGGTACGCGCGAGGTGGCTTCGGGGCGTGGGGTGCGCTGAATTTTGAAAATGAGCCATAACCACAAAAAAATCATCCAAAAGATGAGATTGCGGTTCAAATCTGCGGAATTGAGTAAGGCTTGACCGCCAACCAATTGGTTCATCTGCGATTGCATGGGATTGAGTGGGTCGCCTGCGGTGATGTTGGTATTTTGCCCCAGTATCCCCAAAATGAGCATATAGGCAGTCATAAAAGCGGCGCTGAAGCCAATCGCGCACATCACGACTAAGGGTCTATCACGCCAATCTTTGCGCGGGAGTGCCAATAATGCCAACGGAATGCCAATCCCGCCGTATAACAGGATGAGCGCGGGTAATACGCTGAGGGTAGATGCTAACCAATGTGGAATCATGAATCTTTCAATCCTTGTGTTTCATCATCGCAGTGGTAAGGGCGCAACATGTTGCGCCCATGCGTAGCAACTTAACAAAAAACTGTTTTTGACCTCACCCCCCTGCCCCCTCTCCAAATTGGGGGAGAAAGCCGTTTTATAGGTGGGTTTAAGTCCCCTCTCCGTTGGGGAGAGGGGATTTAGGGGTGAGGTTTGTATATTCCCGCCCAGTTAAGTATCAAATCTCTGTGCCAAAACCAATACAAAACTGCCAGATGTGTTGGGGTTATCATCCCCAAAATAACGGGTGGCGCGGATATAATAAATGCCTGTGTACCCCAACGTGAAGCGGTCAACCCGCGCATTATTCGCCCCACCACCACTATCATCATCTGCCGCGAGGATACTTTGACGGTCTTCGGCATATAATTCGATATACGGGTCTAAATTGCCCTCCACCCTATCCATCGTCAGGCTAATCACATCCCCCACTTCACCATAAAAGGTATACCATACCTCACGGGTAATATCATCTATATTGCCCGTGAGCGATACGCCGTATAAAATGCGCCGAACATCGGACGCGACACTTTCAAAGGCATTACCTTGTGATTGCAATTGTAGGCGATATTTACCGGTTGTTGTGCCTGTTGCCCCCTGATAACGTGTGGCGACCAAATAATAAGTACCTGTGGCGGGGATGCGAAAATCGGTGATGCGCGAATTTTGGGTTTCATTACTCAAGTCGTCATTATTTGCCAGTTCATCTAATGTGGCGCTGGTCAAGCTGATATAGGTGTCTAAATTGCCATCCAACCGCGACATGGCGATGGTGATAATATCATTTTCGCGCCCGGAAAACCGATAATAACGCACCAGTTGGTTATTGGTAATTTCGCCTTCAATGGTGGTGTTATATTCAATCGGAATCGCGCCTAAAGCCGAATTGCCAATGCCACTATTTTCAGCTTCGGTGATGGATAATGAAAAATTGCCCGTGCTTTGCCCCGCGATGAAGCCGTAGCGCGTGGCTTGAATGTAATATGTGCCATCCGCAGGGATAAAAAATGCCTCTAATGATGCAACCGCCGTATCGGTCCCAGGCACATCATCATTCTCGGTCAAAATTTGATTATTGCTGTCTATCAGGCGGATGTAGGGGTCTAAATTACCAGAGCGTCGGCGCATGGTGACATTGATTAAATCACCCAACCGCGCCCGAAAACTATAAAATACTTCGGGTTGTTGATTATCTATGACCTGAAACACGGTATCACCATAACGCAATGCACAACCAAACCCCGACCCATTGCCGATACGCTCAATGAGCAATTCATAATTCCCCGCCGTTGTCCCTAAGTCGTACCCAAATCGGCTGATGATGAGGGTATATTGCCCTGTGTTGGGGATGGCAAGGGCGCGGAGGTGATTATCTTCGCCACCATTGGCATCATCTTGATATGCCACAAGGCTACCATCCGAATTCATCACGCTAATGATGGGGTCTAGGTCGCCTTGTGTGGTAGTCACTTTGATGGAGATGAAATCACAGCGCAACGCCTCAAAAAAATAGGTTTGGTATGGGGCAAGGTTATCAATTCGTCCCGTGACAATTTGATTGAATAACACCACTTCCCCGTCATCCGACTGGGCAGATAGGGGTGTGATGAGGCAATATAACAATAAGCCAATCCAAAAAAGATGTTTGTTTTTCATGAGGGGCATTTTAGCACAAAATCATGGCATTTGTTCCAAATAGATGGTATAGCGTAGGTCTGTATGCTGAATTTGGGGGACAAATTCGAGGATGAATGGCATATCGGTTGTGGGTGGAATATACGGAATTTCCATCACCCGATACCCCGCAACATGCTCATAGGTATCATACAGGGTGATAATCATCCGCACACCGCCACCTTCCAAAATCTGTGGGTTGCCCAATTTGCCACTAATCCGATACCCCGATGTATCTTGTTGATTCGATATATCGGATAAAGTCAGTTTGGGCGGGATAGGGGCGCTTGGGAGCGGGGTAAAATTGACCACCGAAACACGCACCGCGCCAAAATCACTGGGGTTTATTTCAAAGCGCACATGATATGGCGCAGACCCTTCGGGTGGAATTGTTTGTTGCAATAATGCGGTGGCTTTGGCGGTGATGGGCGTACCATTGGCTTTGAATAATTCCACCAACACTTGAACATCCTTAAAGCCTGTTAAATACGGGTTATTCACCACACCCAAACATAAAATGCCATCATACACATGCTCATAACAAATCGGATTCGGCACGCTAAGGGTAATATTTTCATTTTGGCTAGGCGGTGTTATGGGGGTTGGGGCAGGCATCATCAGCGCGGTAGCAATACCAAGCGGGGTGGCACTCATGGATTGCGTCAGATGTACGGTGAGGGTAATCGGTGGCATGAGGATGGCGGTGGATTCTGGCGTAATAATATGCCCTGTGCAACTGATGAGCAACAGCGCAATAATGACTAAAACCAAGAGCAATCGCCAATCTATAAGCATCATTGGCACGGCTTATCCCTCATTATCCCAAGTGATGGGTTTCTTATCCCACATTATAACCCGAATCTGTTTTAATTGCGCGTGCGAACATGGTACATTCATAACAAAATAACCAAAAAGGATGACAGAAATGACCGAAAAATTAGAAATCATCGTCGGAACGTTATTACGCGCCCAAAACAAGACGATTGGTACAGCCGAATCATGCACAGGGGGGTTGGTAGCGCATTTGCTCACCAATATATCGGGCAGTTCTGCCTATGTCTTGGGCGGGGTTGTGGCATATGCCAATGCCATTAAACAGCATGTCTTGGGGGTAAAAGAAGAAACCCTCATCCACTATGGCGCGGTGAGCGAAGCCGTTGCAGGTGAAATGGCGCTGGGCGCAATTCGTATATTAGGCGTGGATGTTGCCCTCAGCATCACGGGTATCGCGGGACCGAGTGGTGGCACCCCCGAAAAACCAGTCGGGTTGGTGTATATCGGGTTAGCAGATAAAAATGGGTTATATACGGTTGAGCGTCATGTTTGGTCATATGACCGTGAAGGCAATAAACAAGCCAGCGCCAGCGCCGCACTCGATTTGGTTATCAAATACCTACGCCAGTGAGACCAAAATTTGACAATGAACTTATGTTTGGGTTACAATGTAGAACAATCATTCCGAACATAGATATTTGACATCAATTTGATGGTTTAGCAGTTTAGTAGAAGGAAATTTGTGATGAAAGAATTTGAAAAACTCTCTGAACGGCAACGGAACATTTTATTTTTTATGGATCACTATATGACCGAACACGGTTTTCCGCCAACCATCCGCGATATTGGGGCGGCAACCGGTATTGATTCGACCTCTGTGGTGAATTATAACCTGAATAAGTTGGTGGATGCAGGCTTTTTGGAACGTGTGGCATCCAAATCACGCGGGTTACGCCTCATCAAAGCCATTCCCAACGGGCGGAATATCATGGCAAAAAGCACCGATAACTTGTTGCGTGTGCCACATGTGGGGACTATCGTGGCGGGTCATCCAGTCAATGTTGAACCCGAAGTTGACCCCGCGAATGCGGTGGAAGTGCCACAACAATGGCTAGGCGGTGTTGACCCCAAAGAAGTATTTGCGCTTACGGTGCATGGTGATTCGATGATTGATGCGATGGTTGCGGATGGCGATTTGGTCATCCTCCGCAAAACGACCACCGCCCGCAATGGGGATATGGTGGCGGTGTGGTTGGATGAACGCAACGAAACCACGCTGAAATATTTTTATGATGAAGGCAGTCGGATTCGTTTGCAACCTGCCAATCCAACCATGGGACCCATCTTCGTAGATTACCGCCATTGCCAAGTGCAAGGTAAGGTTTTATCGGTGATGCGTCGTCTGAAGTAATAAAGCGATAAGTACCGTATCCACAGGGCGAGGGGCAACCTTCGCCCACATCATTCATATCCCTGTAATCAAATTTGTCTATCATGGTGGTGTTGCTGATATGGTACATTTGATTTTAGGAGATTGATAATGACAGAAGAATATGGTTTGCCCGTTGGGGCAACACTCCCCACCTTTAGCGCCCAAGATGACCAAAATAACACGCATAACCTCGATGACTTGATGGGCGAAAATGGCTTAATACTCGCATTTGTCTATGGGACATGGTGCGCCACCTGTGTGGAAGCCCTTCATGCCCTCACGCGATATGCCCCGCAATTACAAAAAGAAGGTGTCAATATTGCGGCGGTATTGATAGATGATACCGCCGACATTCATAATTTTAGGCGCAGTTCGCCCCGCCCCATTCACTTTCCGTTGCTGGCAGATAAAGATGAGCGCATTCATCATACCTATCGTGCCAATTCATCAAAGGTCTATATGGTTATTGACCGCGAGTATGTTTTGCGTCATAAATTCATAGACTTTGACGGGACGCAAAAACCCAATTTGCCAACACTACTAGCGGCAATTAAAGATATGGCATCCGTCAAAGACAATTAACGGTGTTTTTATCATCATAAAGGGGGGATTTTATGCCCACAGCATGGTTTGGTCTGCTCATTGTTGGATTTGTGGCGGGCATTTTGTCGGGGATGTTTGGCATTGGCGGGGGTGTGGTGATTGTACCCGCGCTCATCATCTTTTTGGGATTTAGCATCACCCAAGCAACCAGCACATCATTGGCGGCGCTCCTGATGCCTGTCGCCATTTTTGCCGTATTACAATATTATCGCCAAAAATTGATTGATATTCGCGGGGCGGCGCTGATTGCAATCGGATTGCTCATCACCTCATGGTTTGGTGCAGATTTAGCCATTAATCTGGATAAAAAGGCACTCCAAACCATTTA
>JALONZ010000202.1 GCA_025454675.1 Anaerolineae bacterium
TGAATCCGACGGTTGCCAATAACGAAATTCAACTGGATTTTGCCGTGCAACCCGTCATGACCGAGTATCGCGCATGGCAACCTTTCGGCGGGGATGATATATCGGGTTATGGGGATGCTGTGCCTGTTATCGCATTGTATTTGCCAGATGCCCAAAAATTATCCGCGAAAAATGAGACCCTCGCCACCACACCCATCCGCATAGACTTTTTGAATCGGGTGATTGTATTCGGTGATGGTCGCGTGTTCTTTGGATATAACACCGTTGGGTTTGATGAATTGGTGCAACGCCTAACAGGGGTGGATTTTACCCCATCGGAATAAAGGTGACGTTCCGTTAACAATCCATCCAACCCCTTCTAATCTAATCACCATCTAACCTGTGATATAATCCTTCATAGAACATAATTCTATGGAGGATTTTTTTTATGATTACCCCCGACATCATTAAAGATTTTGTCATTGCATCGCATTTTAATTTGCAAAAAGTCAAAGATTATTTGGCGCAATATCCCGATTTACTCACCGCACAGCATCAATGGGGGGATGATGATTTTGAGGATGGATTAGGCGCGGCTTCGCATGTGGGCAACCGCGAAATCGCCCAATTTTTTATATCACAGGGTGTCGAGCCGACCATTTGCACCCTTGCCATGTTGGGCGATAAAGCAGGGATTCAGGCATTTTTAGAAATTGACCCCACAACAGCCAATGCGCGGGGCGCTCATGGCATTTCGGTGATGTTTCATGCCGCATTGAGTGGGGATGTGAGCATTGCCAGCCTGCTAAAACGAGCAGGATGCACAGGTGATTATAATCATGCGCTACACGCGGCGGTGATGAAAAGTCATGCCGATATGACGCGCTGGTTATTGGATAATGGCGTGACGGATGTGAATAGCAAAAATTTTCAGGGTAAGACGGCGTTGGCGGTGGCAATTGAAAATGGGGATGCACAGATTGAAGCCATGTTGCGCGAAAAAGGGGGAGTGGCATAAGCCACCCCACCACCTTTATGCTGATTTTGTCCGCATGATGAGCGATGCACAGATGAACATCACACCCGCGCCCAACAACGGGACAATCATCCCGCCGTTTTGCCCCGCGCCCACTTGTCCCTGAATGGTGGGTAGGAAGATTGCGCCACTGTTGCCGATGGCGATAATCAACCCCGATACGCGCCCGAATCCTTCGGCATAACGCCGATTTAGAATGGCGAGTGTGAGCGGAAAGACGGGCGCACAGCCAAACCCCGCCACAAAGGATAAGGCGAGCAAAATGGTTTCGTTGGATGGGAATACCAACACCCCACCCGCGCCAATCGCAACCATGCTGATGCCCATCAGGAGCAATAACTCATTCGATATCCGCCCCGCGATAAAACTGGCGATGAAACGCCCAGCCGTCAATCCTGCCCAGAATAATGAAATGGCGAGTGACCCGACTGTCGCAGTGGAGAGTGCGACAAGCGTCATCTGCGGGCTAATCCATGATGAGAATCCGATTTCGACCCCCACATAGACGAATAATAAAATGCCGAATGGGAACAGACTTGCCCACATGATTTTTGCGGATGAGTCGCTTTTCTTGGCGGGCGCGAAATTGGGCATAAAGATGAATACACCCGCCACGATGATGCCGATTGCCCCTGCCCACCAATAAATCAGTCGAAAATCACCATTATTCAATCCCAAACTAGCCACTTGCGGACCCATAATCGCGCCGATGCCAAAGAAAAAGTTAATGGCGCTCAATTCGCGGGCGGGATGTTCGGGGTTATAACGCGGGGCGAGGGTGTTGCCACAAACCACCAATAATCCATGCCCAATCCCCAAAAATGCCACACTCACAAACCCTAAAACGGCTAAATTGGACGGGATGATGGCTAATATCACCAAGCTAATCCCCAATAAACCCGCGCCACTCATCGAAAGCGGACGGCTCATATTGGCATCGAGTAAGCGCCCACCGATAAAGACCGCTAATGACGCGCCGATAAAGAAGGCGGCGGTGAAAAATCCCCCGTTTTCCAGTGGGATTTGAAAATAAGTGGTGAGCGATTCGAGTGTGCTGGGGATGACGGTTGCACCAATGCCAGTGAGGGTGAATGCAATCCTAAAAATAATCCGATTAACGGGGTTGGGGGAGGTCATGAGGTGTCCTTCTGTGTGTGTAAAAAGTGAATTGATTAGCTATTATACACGCCACCCCGCGCATCTGCGTAGATGTGTTATAATATGGGCAAGGAGATTTTGTTATGAGTGATTCACGCGATGCAGGTGATTATTTTGAAATGGCGCTCAATCAAGAAGAACAGGGCTTGATGGATGAAGCCATTGTCAGTTATACCGAAGCGATTCGGTTGTATCCCCAATTTGCGGATGCGTTTTATCAGCGTGGGATGTTATTTTTGTTGCGCGGTGATTATGCGCTGGCGGTAAATGATTTTGACCAAGCATTGGCAATTAATCCATATAATGTGAGCGCATGTTATGAGCGCGGGGTGGCATATTATTTCGCGGGGGAATATGAACGCGCCTTGCGTGATTTTGAGGATGTGCTGGGCGCAAATCCGAATCATGATTTGGCAAATGAAGGTCGAGAACGGTCGCTACGCAAATTGGGACGCAAGGGGTAATCTTTGCACAACATTGCTGGCATAGGCGATACATGCCAGAATATCTTCTACGGTAATATCAGGATAATAATCTTCAGAGATGATTTCTAAATCTGGAAAAGCTCGGAGATAATCTCTTAGACGACTAAACTGCTCAACGCTACGGATTCCAGAAAGAATTTCTTGGCGAATCGCCCCTAGGAAAGTAGCTTGATCGTTCGTAATTAACTCTCGCAATATTGCCACATCGGGCGAGAGTGTGTTCAGTGAATTGCGGCGTAAAGCCATTGACCAAACAGAAGTGTCAACGATGATGCTCATGATTGATAACGTTGCTGCTTGTAGTCATAGGTTTCGTCATAATCGATCGCCCCAAATAGGTCTAATAATTTAAGGCGTTTGCGGCGTTGCACATATTCATGAAGTGCTATTTCGATCATTGACTCAATTGTTACATTCTTATCAAGTGCTAAAGCCTCTTGTAAGAGTTTTTCGTTGATGTTGAGCGATGTGACCATGTTTAACCTCGGTTGATTGTCTGTCAACTGCAATCTAATATTACACCCGTTACCCCAAGCGCTGATTTTTAATCATCTCGCATAATACCCTTGCGGCGCTATGCTCTTCGGGGCGGATGGTGACTAATTGCTTAGCCAGATAATCGGCAAGTTCTACGGCTAGTTCTCTTTGGGTTTCATCGCCGTAATAGTTGGGGATGTTTAGCCGTAGGTGGGCGAGGACTTCATCGCTATCGACATTTTTGGCGAGTTCCATGATGGCATAGAGGACGGCACGGAGAACGGATTGATATAGCTCTGAGCCTTCACCCATTTCGGCACGACCGAACTCAACGGCACTTTTTAGTCTTGCTTTGTTTGCCTTTTGGTCTGCCATAAAGATCTTATAGTCTTTGACCTTGAAGGCTTTGGCGAAGTTTTGATAGTTGTCGAGGGTTTTGAAGCCTCGTGATTCCATTTCAATCATTTTTAGATAGAATCTTTCACCACCTGATAATTTGTCCCAATGGGGTTTGGGAATACCTTGGGGGACGAGGCATTGATTAGCGGTATCGACTGCAAAGGCGATCAGTCCATCGACAAAAGTAATTTCGCCTTTGACTCTGGGGCGGATGGCTTCGGCGGTCATGTCACGTCCGTCGATGATGGCGTAACGGGTGAGGACGCGCAGGGAGGCGGCGTAGCCTGCCATTTGGATGTCGGCATCTTCAAAGACGTTCTCATCGCGCCGATCGCCTTTAGCAAGTTGATTTAGTCCTGTGAGTTCTCTTACTTGAGCTTCGACTTCTTCTTGGATTTCCCATGCGAGGTCGTCGCGGGTGGTTTTGTGTTGTCCGAGGCGTTTGCGACAGATGAGGAGGATCGTACCTTTGACGTGGCTGCCTTCACGGAGGGCGCTATCGGTTTCGGTGACGACGTACCATGCGGCGGTGACTTGCAAGCCTGATGCCCAGACGATGTTTGCCATGTCTGCCCAGATTGTGCCTGATTGATGGGTAAACATGATCACTTGCATTCCGTTGTCGGGCATACATTCGGTCATGCGTTTGTAGGCGGCGACCATGTTACGCCGAAAGTTTTCGTCTTCGCCTTTGATGGCTAGGCTACGCCGACTATCCCAAACCCATTCGGCAAATTCGGGGGGTGGATTTTTGCGTAACCATGCGATAAAAAATTCAAGTATTTCTTCGTATTTGACTGCATCACCATAAGGAGGATCGGTAATGAAAATATCATTCTCTTCATTTAATTGACTGGCAGAGTGAGAAGCAACCTTAGATGAGCCATAACATTCTGATGATATTAATTGTAAATCGAACATTTCAAGAAGAGGTTTGCTTGCACGACAACCATAGTTAAACAAAGTATTTAGTGCTTGGTTATAAAAAACATTGACAGGATTATCGCTACCGCCTCCAGTCCTCCCACCACCACCAGATTTTTTTACCCCAGCTTTTGATGTTGACCAGATACAAAGTTTGCTTGCATAATTGAGAATACGCGACATCATTAGGAGAGATCTACCGTTGGTAGAATATTTACGCATTAAACCCATTACTAACAAGTGTCGTGGAGTAAACAAATGATGCCAATGTGTCCAGCCTCGCGTTCGGATTGGTTCATCGGTTTTATCACCTTCCTCAATCCTTAAATCTGGAATCCAGCCTTTATCTTGCCAATCTGCAATATGTTCAGCAATAAAATCTTCAACAATCAGTTCTCTTTTTAAATCCTCTTCAGTCACAGAACGAAACTCGAAAATATGTCCTTTGGATTCAGATTTAGGTTTCATCCATTGAACGCAATAGAGCCGCTCTTGATAGATATCTTTAGGCTGTGCTTTAAATTCGCTTTTTTCCCATAGACGAAGATTATTGCTATTACTACTATCTTCTAACTTGTAATCACCTCGAACTGTTGAAATCTTTGTGCGATATTCAATTCCATTTACAGCATGAACTAAATATGGTTCTTTTCCTTTCCCCTCAGTTTGTACCGTTCCTTTAACTGCTTTTGCTATATCTTCTAACGCTACACCTGATTCAATTTTCGCTCATCTGGGGAAGCAGGTGAAATGGTAAAATAATAGGAAGTCGTATTGATTAATCATCTGAGAT
>JALONZ010000203.1 GCA_025454675.1 Anaerolineae bacterium
CATTTCAATCAAACATCAGACGACCCCATCAAACGCGAGATTTTCCAAAACCGCGATTTCCGCATCGCGTTATCGTATGCCATTAATCGTCCACAACTCATTGAAGCATTGGGTGGGAATGTAGAAGCAACACAACCCATGCCCACCGTAGGCAGTGTGTTTTATGATGAAGAACACTCCAAACAATACACCGAATACAACCTCGCTTTAGCCAACGAGCATTTAGATAAAGCAGGCTATACACGCAATCAAGAAGGCTGGCGTGTCGGTCCCGATGGCAACCGTATTGAAATTCTCGCCTATTTTGTTTCTGGTGATGTGTATGGGATTAACACACAATCTTTCCTAGACGAAACGAGCGCGAGTTGGGCTGAAATCGGTATTTATATGACCTATGAGGCATTAGAAAGACTCGATTTTGATGGTCGTTACACACCCGCAACACCTAACTTTAATCAGTATGATGTCTTATTATGGAATACTGCTGGTGGATACGATGTATTGATGAGTCCAACGGCTTATTTGCCAGTCCAATTGAATTATTATGCGCCGTATTGGGGTATCTGGTATGAGAATCCACAAGCACCGAATGCTGTCGAGCCACCCGCCGATGTGAAACGTCAATTTGAATTGTATGACCAAATTTTAGCCACCGCCGATGAAGCACAACAAACCGCGCTGATGGCAGAAATTGTCGCAATCTCTGCCGACCAATTCAATCTCATTGGCACCGTCACACCACCGCCGTTATATGGTATTTTGCGCCCCAATTTCCACAATGTGCCACAATTTATGTACGCATCCTGGTCATATCCCAACCCAGCACCGACCAATCCGTGCCAGTATTACAAAGACCCGCAATCATAGCCTATCATCACATTCAAATGGGGTGTGGTATCAACTCCACACCCCAAACAGGAAGGAACTTACGATGTCACAAAATAGACAATCTTTTTTTCAATCATTAGGCTTTCGGGTGGCGATTTATATCACACTGATTGAATTGGTGATGTTAACTATCATCGGCTTCATCTACTTCAATAGCTTTAATACCGAAGTCGAGCGACGCTTGCGCGAAAATATTTTATTGCCCGCTCAATTGGTCAATGACGGTGTTTTAGAATATGCCTCATTAGCCGAATTAGAACAACTCTCTGTCTTAATTGGTGAAGAGATTGTCAATTCATTTGTGATAGGTGTCAATAACAACATCTTTTATTCATTGAACGGCGATTATACCGGTACTGCCTTCAGCGATTTTACAGAAACATTGGCAGAACCTATCAAATTAGCCGATATTACCGAATCAACGATTTTGGGCAATTCAAATAATGATAATCTGATTGCGGTCGCTCCCCTACTCAGCCAAGATGGACGCACGGTACGCTTTTATAGCTTCATCGAAATTTCCGATAAAGCCACCCAAGCCCGCCGTGATGAACTGTTGCAAAATTACATCCTTGCCATTGTGGTCACCGTTATCGTATCGTCATTGGTTATTTTTGTCGCTTTCAATCAGATTATCTTCTCGCGCATTCGGGTAACACTGTCTGCCCTACAAGCAGTGACGGCAGGCGCACTCAGCACACGCATCCCGATTAAAACAAAAGATGAAATTGGCGTGTTGCAACTCAATACCAATATCATGGTTGCCCGCCTCGAAGAATTGGTGAATACCCTCGAAAAGCGCGTGGCAGACCGCACCCGCGACCTCAAAATCTCCGCAGATGTGTCGCGCCAAATTGCTAATATTTTAGATACGTCTGAATTATTGACGGAATTGGTCAAACGCACAGCGACTGAATTTGGATTCTATCAGGTCAGCATCTTTGAATATGACCCACTCAAAGGTGAATTACGCATGGTCGCTACACACGGACATGCTGGTCAAAAAATGCTTGAAGATGGCAAGCTATTTCATGTTGGCGATGTTGGGATAGTGCCTGCATCTGCCCGCACACGCCAAGCAACCATGACCAATGATGTGGCTCATGGGCAATCTCATGCGTATAACCCACTCCTCCCCGATACACAATCCGAATTGGCATTGCCCATTTTGTATGGTGGTGATTTGTTGGGCGTACTCGACTTGCAATCCGAAATTCCCAATCGGTTTAACCAATCCGATATCGAATTATTCAGCGCCTTTGCCGACCAAATTTCGACCGCGTTTGGCAATGCGACCCTATTTGAGCAAGTTATAGAAGCACAACAGGCGGCAGAAAAAGCCGACCGCGCAAAATCGGCATTTCTCGCCAGCACATCGCATGAATTACGCACCCCACTGAATGCCATCATCAATTTAACTTCATTCGTCAAGCGTGGCACGATGGGACCCACCACACCCCGCCAAGAAGAAATTTTGGGGCTGGTCATGCAAAGTGGGCAAAGTTTGTTGGCGCTCATCAATGATGTTTTGGACATGTCAAAAATTGAATCGGGTTCGCTGAAATTATATATCGAATCGGATATTGATATTCACCCCATCATCAAACATGTGATAGGGACAGTCGAAAGTTTATTGACCGATAAACCCGTCACATTTTCCGTTGATATGCCCCCAACATTGCCATTACTCGCTGTGGATAAACATCGCTTCCAACAAATTTTGCTCAATATCCTATCCAATGCGTGCAAGTTCACCGAAAAAGGTGAAATACGGATGAAGATAACCACCGATGACCAAAATTTAGCCGTCTCGGTCAAGGATAGCGGTGTTGGCATATCCAAAGAAGATATGGGCAAAGTGTTTGAAAAATTTGTACAAACCGAATCGGGCTTGCGCCAATCGGGTGGTACAGGTTTGGGGATGCCCATCACAAAAAATCTTGTCGAAGCTCACGGTGGTCAAATCTGGCTAGAAAGTGAATTCGGTATCGGTACAACCTTCTATTTCACCATCCCACTCGTTGCACAAACAGAAGCCGTATTATAAACAAGGAGAATGTTATCATGAGCCACTACCCCAAAGTATTTTATGTCGAAGATGATGAGATGAGTCGAATTGTCATCGAAATTCTGCTCAAAGAGTCATTAGGATTATCAGATGTTATCGTTTTTCCAGATAGCCAAGATTTTGAAAATAAGATTGATGAATTCCCATTCATCCCCGATATCATCTTTTTGGACATTCATGTCAAACCCTATGACGGTTTTCAGATGTTGGATATTTTGCGTCAACATCCCGTCTTTGCCAATAAGCCCATCGTGGCATTAACCGCCAGCGTCATGAACGAAGAAGTAGATTTGCTAAAAACAAGCGGTTTTGATGGTGTTTTGGCAAAACCCATTAATGAGGCAACCTTTCCAGACCAATTAAATCGCATTCTACAAGGAGAAAAAATATGGTCTATTTTATGAAATGTACATCAATCTATTAGAGAGAAGAGGAACGTATCATGGTAACTGCACTATTTATAGATAATGACCAAGCCAGTTTGGTCTTATTTGAAGAACTTTGTCGGTATATGGGTGTGCAATATGTTGGGATGCAGAACCCCACTCATATTGATTCGATAAGAGACACACTAAACGAATTTGACATCATCTTTTTGGATTTAGAGATGCCAACCG
Organism: Anaerolineae bacterium; assembly: GCA_025454675.1. GTDB lineage: Bacteria > Chloroflexota > Anaerolineae > Aggregatilineales > Phototrophicaceae. The sequence continues at coordinate 3,574 of JALONZ010000203.1, forward strand.
TCACGGGATATACGATGTTAAAAATTTTACGTGCCTATCCGCTTAAAAAAGGATGCCCCATTATTGCATGTACCGTTTATAACACCGAGCGCGATAATGCACGGTTGGCAGGTTTTGATAGTTTTATCATTAAGCCCTTAAATGTAGACCGCTTTCCAAAACAACTGGAAAACCTTTTGGCAGGTCAACAAATTTGGGAAATGTATTAATCTCATTCACCCATTTCTATTGTAATCATAAAGGATAAATCTGATGTTACTTCAAGGTAAAACCATTTTCGTCGTCGAAGACAATATGCTCAATCGTGTTACCTATCAAATCACCCTTATTCAAGAGGGCGCTCATGTCGTCTTTGAACGGTGGGGACCCAGCACCTTATTCGGATTAAAATCGTTGCCCCACGTAGATTTAATCATCCTAGACCTGATGCTTCCGCGTGGCGAAAATGGCTATCATTTATTTTCGCAAATTCGCACCGTGCCACAATTTTCTCAGATTCCGATTATCGCCGTCTCTGCGGCAGAACCATCAGAAGCAATGGCGCGTTGTCGTGATTTGGGATTTGACGGTTATATCGCCAAGCCCATTGACGAGCAAAAATTTCCTTCGCAGTTACTTGCAATCATCAGAGGCGAATCTTTGTGGTCTATTCACTAAGGGGGCATGTCTAGGCTGTTATTATGATTTGTGCCATAACGGTAATATCGCCTGTACTGTTATGGCGCTGTATCCAAAAAGAGGGAGGATATAAAACGATGACAAATATTTTGGTTATTGATGACGATATAACAACACTGAGCATTTTTCGGGCTTTATGTGCCAATATCAGTATGCAATTCATCGGGCTACAAAATTTTGAGCAATTCAAATTGTGTATTGAAATGAATTTACAGCCGAATATTGATGCCATCCTCATTGATATAAAATTGCCATTTGTGGATGGTTATCATATATTAAATTGGATTCGCACACATACAACATTAGCCGGTATACCGATTATTGCAATTAGCTCGAATCATGATGAACTGGAAAAAATAAAATCGCATGGTTTTCGCGGGTTCATTGCCAAACCTTTCAGAATCGAAGGATTATTGACCTATCTACATCAGGTTATATATGAGGGCAACAAGTGGCTTGTCCTAAAAAATTAAATCGCAATTTCAGCATAATGGCTTGTTTCATATGCACTATCGCGCTCAAGGGGTAGATTTTATCTCATCTATAGGCTATGCCGTCAGTGTGGATGGATTGGTGTGGAATCGGCTAGAAAACCCTGTCTTAACCCCGCATAATGGACGAGAAGATTATCGTGGGGTGGAAGACCCGCGCATTACGTCATTAGACGGACAATTTTATATGTGTTATATTATTCAACCCACCGAAACATGGGAAATTCGTGGGGATGTGCCAAATGTCATTTTTAGCTGTACAAATATCCAAGTCGGCGATGAATTGCGCTTTTATTATGCAGGCGCAGACCGCCTTATTGGTTTAGCCACTGCGCCATTTGCTGATGTGGTCACATTCGCACAACACGGTGATTAACGTCAGTCCACAACGGACGGCAACAATGCCATCCCATACACGCCAAGCTAACAACCAAATCATCCCCTATCCCCCCAGCCCCCTTATCCCCACTACGTGGAGAAAGGGGGTGAAAACCATTCTAAGCTGT
>JALONZ010000204.1 GCA_025454675.1 Anaerolineae bacterium
CCCAAAGACCCCGCATCATTGATGCTGACAATGACATCAATTTCCACCTGTGCAGACACCAATTCTGCGATGGAAGCACGACCAAAATCTTCTGTGCCACCCAAATACCGCCCGATGATGGTGGCATTTGGCGCAATGCTCAAAACACCCGCTTCTAACCCATCGGCGCGTTCTACAATGGCGGGTAAATCGGGGTAATCTAAAATGACCACATTCGCCTCCCCATTCAACTCATCAGCGATGATTTGCCCCGCAAATTGACCGGGTTTATAGCCTAATTCATAGTCATCGCCGACGGTGACGATGCCACCATAGCCAAACCCTTCGGCATTGCCTGCATACAGGGTTAAGGGGATATTGGCTTCGTCTAAATCACTGAGGACACCATCCATGATATTGGCGTTGAGTGGGCAAATGACAAACCCAACCGCGCCATCGCTACGGGCTTGCTCGACCAGTGACGGTTGCCGATTTTCGTTGTTATCTGCATCATATACCCGCGATTGGATGTTATATCCGCGTAAAAAGTCGCCAATTTCGCGCACACTGCCCGAATGATATTCGCTGGTGCGGTTGCACGCCAAAATTGCGATGAACCCATCCCCCACACGCATTTGTGCCAGCGCGATTTCTTCTGGGGTGGGGATGGTATCCTCAACATCACCACGCTCCCCCCTCAAAATGGTCGCGTTCAAATTACGAACCGCTTCTATGGTTTGGGTGGCTTGAACGGCTTGTTGGGTTTGTGTGGCAACCACATCCAATGCAATTTGTGTTTGGACTGCGATTTGTGCTTGGAGCGCAATTTGCGTTTGTTGTGCGATTTGTGATTCTTCGGCTTGGCGTGTTTCGATAGCAATTTGCGCCACACGGGTCGCCTCTTGATTGGCGCTATTTTGAGCGTTACTGGATAGGGTGAATAAAATCACCCCGATGATGAATAACCCAGAGATGATGCCACCTATCAACAAAAATGTATTATTTGTTTGGGCTTTATCTGCCAAACGGGGTGGGATTTGTGGGTTATTGCCTGTCGTCTTTTTGACAGTCACCACAGGATAACTGGCGGTTGGGCTGGTTGTCATACCAGCCGCCTCACGCAGGGCTTTATCCATTTCTCCCATGCTTTGGAAGCGGTCATCTGGATTTTTGGCAATCGCCTTAAGCATGACCATCTCAATTTCGGGTGTGATTTCGGAGTTATGCACACTGGGCGCTTGGGGCATTTTTTCCAGATGTTGATAGATAATCGAAACAACATTGCTACTGGGTGAATCGAATGGGGGTTTGCCCGCCAGCATCTGATAGAGGATGATGCCCATGCTATAAATATCTGACCGATGGTCTACGCCGTCACCGCGTAATTGTTCGGGCGACATATAAGCAGGTGTCCCCACAATATTACCTGTGCGGGTGATATTCTCTGCGCCATAAATCCATTTTGCCAACCCAAAATCTGTGAGGTGGGCATTCCCTACATCATCTAACATGATATTGCTCGGCTTTAGGTCACGATGTACCACGCCTTTGCTATGGGCATATGCCAATCCGCGTGCCACTTGGCTGAATAATTCAACTGCCCGTGCGATGGGGAGTTGTCCTTTACCCATAATTTCGGCGAGTGTGCCACCCCGCAATAAGCGCATGGCTAAATAGATGATATTATCCTGAATGCCATAATCATAAACGGGTAATACATGAATATGCTCCAATGAAGCGACCACTGCCGCCTCTTGAGCGAAGCGATTTTTGAATTCATCGCCCCGTTCTAATAAATCATCCATCTCGATGACTTTTAGGGCGACATCTCGATTCATGGCAGATTGATGAGCGCGATACACACTCGCCATCCCGCCTCGACCAATTCGCTCTATCACTGTGAACCCGCCAACTTGCTTGTTAATTAAATTGGTCATCTAAATAAACTCTCAATCTATAAATCCATTTCAATGAATTATCCCCTAATTATTTCGTAAAAAATCAATTGTCGCAAGCAATTCATCACCTATTTTTATCAAGTTTCATAAGATGTTGGTCGGGTCTATCTCTAATGACCACTCACGACGTAGATTTATTCCATTTAATAGATGCAATGGCGCGATACATATCGCCAACACATGCCAGCGATATACCCGATTGATTTTGCCAAAAAAACACGGTGCTGGCGCAATCAAATCGAGCGGGGTTTGGGTTTCTGCACTCAATTTTTTCAGATATTGACCCGCGATACGTGCCTCTTCCGATGCACGCGCTTCACTTTCCGATTGGCATAAAATGCGAATCAAATGGCGGAATGGCGGGTAGCCAACCTCGCGCCGATATGCCAATTCTTGCTGATAAAATGTGGCGTAATCATGTTTTTGGGCATTGATAATGGCATAATGGTCAGGCTGATAGGTTTGCAAAATCACCTGTCCGCCCAAAATGCTCCGACCTGCCCGCCCCGCGACTTGAGTTAACAATTGAAAGGTGCGTTCCCCCGCACGGAAATCGGGCAACCCCAGTTCTGTATCCGCACTCATCACACCGACCAATGTCACCAACGGCAAATCTAAGCCTTTGGCAATCATTTGTGTGCCGATGAGTACCTGCGCCTCTCCTTTGGCAAATCGGCTGAGGATAATTTCATGCGCGAGGGGGGTGGTGGCGGTATCCGCATCCCATCGGATGGTCGAAATATGCGGAAAATGTGCTTTGAAGGCGTGTTCGACTTGTTGTGTGCCTGCACCAAAAAATTTGATGCGTGATGACCCGCAATTGGGGCATTTTTGCGGGGTGGGTTGCGAATAACCGCAATGATGACAGCGCAATTGCGTTTGATTTTCATGGTGTGTCATCGGGGTATCGCAACGCGGACATTTGGCGATATATCCACAATCCCGACAAAACACATAGGTGGATGAGCCACGCCGATTCAAAAATAAAATAGCTTGTTCATCGCGCTCGAATGTGTCTTTTAGCGCATTTTGTAGCCGCCTGCTGAACATATCGGTATTGCCTGCGATGAGTTCGTTCCGCATATCTACCACATGCACAGGGGGCATGTCGCTGATATAACCATCGGGTGAATCTGGGGCAGGTTGATAATGTGGGGCGCGGTGAACCCGTTCTGCTTGGCTCAAAACTGTGTGCCGATGTCCCAAAATACGATTGGGCATATTGAGCAGGTCTAATGCACCTGATTGGGCGCGATAATAGGTATTTATATCAGGGGTCGCACTCCCCAAAATCAAGATGCCATCCGCCTGTCGCATCCGAAATTCTGCCACACTTCGCGCATGATAATAGGGCGGGGGTATGGGCGGTGAACTTTTATAACTGTGGTCGTGTTCCTCATCCAAAATAATCAGTCCCAAATTTTGGAGCGGGGAAAATACCGCCGAGCGTGTGCCAATGATGACCCGAACCTCACCTTTGCGGGCGCGTTGCCATGTGGCTTTGCGGTCTGTGGGGCGCAAACTGCCATGTGTGAGTCCGATGACGGATAACCCTTCTTCGCCTAAAATATCGGTTTGGGATGCGAATCGCGCCAAGACCCGTTGTATTGTTTGGGCGGTGAGGGCAATTTCTGGCACGAGGAACAAGGCACTTTTGCCTTTGGCGAGGGCATGTTCAATCGCCCGCAGGTAAATTTCGGTTTTGCCACTACCCGTCACTCCGTGCAACAAAAAGCCTTTATATGTTCCCTCATCCAACGCATGACGAACCGCGTGCCACACTTGCCGTTGGTCATCGGTCAAACGCGGGGGAATGATGGGGACAAAGGGTTGGGGTAACTGTGCCAGATGGTCACGTCCTTTGGGTTTTTCGCCCAAATGGATAAACCCCGCCAATGCCAACCGTTTGAGGTCATCAAGGGTGGCATTGGTCTGCGCGTATAACCAGCTCACATCCATCGGTTTGGTCTCGCGTCCCAAAACACGCAAAATATGTTCATCCAATGCGCCACCACGTATTTCGTATAAGCGCGATTCGGCATCATCTGGCAATTGCACTTGACCATCGCCTAAATCGGTTAATGCGCCTAATTCGATGAGCTTATTCACAGTTGCCCGCGCGATATTCGGCAATTTTATCAGCGTTTTGATGTTAAAGACGCTTTGCCCTTCAGCGTGGGCATTGATGAGGAATTCCAAAAATGTGGCGTGACGGCTGGCTTTACCCAAATTTCGGCGAATGTGTGGGATGTCATCGGGTGAGATGGCAATTTCTGCCACTTGAATACGCAGGGCGGGTGGTTTATGCACATCGGCGGTATGCGGATTGATGAGATTGGGTGGCAATAATAACCACAAACACATGCCTAAAGGCGCAAGATAAGTTTGGTGCATCCATTCGGCGAGCGCGAGTTGGTCATGGGTGAAAATTGTGGTGTCTAAGATAGCTTCAATCGGTTTTGTGGTGATGGTGGGGGCGGGGTTTTGGGGTGATAAGCTCACAACAACGCCAACATCAGTTGCCGTCCGAAACGGGACGCGCACCAATTGCCCTACCTGAATATGCGCGATGAGGTCGTCTGGCACATGATAGGTGAAGGTGTTATTGACATGAATATTGAGCGCGATTTGTGCGAATAATGTGTTATCCATGCTTTGATAATAACACAATTTATCCCCAAAAAGCCAAACGACCCCAAGGGGGTCGCGTGGTTATCGGGGAAGTTTAGTTTGACGGTGTGGTGGGGGCATCGCCCGTCAAACTGTTTATAGCATATCATGACTTGCCCACACAAAAAATGACGTTTGGGCTACGGATACCCTACGATGCAGGCGCTTGTGGTGTTGGTGAAACACGGGTGATATTGGGAATTTGTAACACCACAATAAAATTGCCGTCCACTTGCCCAAATTGTAAATCTGGGGTACTGCGTTTGAGATATAACCAAAGTAATTGCAACCCACGCCCTGTTACCCATTGTGGTGCGCCACTATCTGCAACCGCGCGGAGGTCAATCCCTGTCACGGTAGATTCCCATAATACGGAATTAGCGTTGTTGTTGAATGGTGCATCCATCACGCTTAACCACGCCCCTTCTGGCTCATAAATTTGGGGTTGTGGACTAAGTTCCTTGCAAGCGGTGAGTATTTCTGCAAAGTAACCCGGTTGCCACCCGCCCAGCGCATCGGTTGTATGTTCAATACCATTCACATGTAAATAGAGTGTTTCAACAATCGGTGTAACGGTGCTGATATCAATGCTAAGACCCTCTGTATAGGTATAAATTTCTCTATAGAGGGTGAGCCA
>JALONZ010000205.1 GCA_025454675.1 Anaerolineae bacterium
GGACATCACGTCCATACACACCACCGATGATGTTGGATTCGGTGACGAGAGCCGCCATGACACCAACCAAGAAACCAGCTTGGTCTTCGCGGAAGAGCAAGCTAACGACGTTGGCAGGTTGGTCATCACCATAGAATTGGTCAACACCGATGATATAGACTTCTGGATTGGCAACGGCGATGTTGCGGGCGGCATCGGTTTGGGTGAAACCAACGGAGACGATGACATTCGCGCCATTGCGGATGCAGGTTTCCATATTGGGTTCATAATCAGCGGGGTCATCAGATTCGATGATTTGGGTTTGCAGACCGAAGTCTTGTTCGGCACGTTGCATCCCGACAAACGCCAACGCATTGAAGTTACCATCTTTGATGCCACCTTGGTCAGCCACGAGGCAGACATTGGTGATGACGGTGCCAGTTGCGGGGACTTCTGTGGCTTCTGCTACAGCGACTTCTGTGGCTTCCACAGAAGCGGTTTCAGTCGCTTCGGCAACAGGTGTTGCTTCGGCGGGAGCTTCGGTTGCTTCGGCAGGTACTTCTGTCGCTTCAACAGGTTCTACTGTACCTTCAACGGATACGGTTGCGATTTCGGTCACAGTAGCGGGGAGCAACACTTTGTCAATCACATGAATGACACCATTCGAGGCGGCTACATCGGCACTCACGACAGTCGCATCATTAATCATGACGGTGCTACCATCAATGGTAACGGTCAGGTCTAAGCCTGCAAGGGTGGTGAGAGTTTGCCCATTGGTCAAATCGGCGGCGTTTAAGCTACCTGCGACTACATGATAGGTCAACACGCCTGTGAGCAATTCGGTATTCGCCAGCAATTCTTCTGCTGTTAATCCGAGTGTTTCTAACAGGGTGGTGAAAGCGGCATCGGTTGGTGCGAAGATGGTGAAAGGACCATCGGCGCTGAGGGCTTCGACTAATCCAGCGGCTTCAACGGCTTGTACCAACACCGAGAAATCACTGGTTGCCGCGGCGGTTTCTACCACATTCGATACTTCGGCTGTTGCTTCGGCAACGGCTTCGGTGGCTTCAACGGCGGTAGTTGCTTCTTCTGTTGGGACAACTTCTGGTGTGGCTGTTGCGGGACGAGGAGTACGGGTTGCTGGTTCTTCGGTTTGATTGCCAGTGGCACACGCCGCCAACACAACCGCAAATACCAACGATAAAACTAACAAAATGCGATTTCTAGCTTTCATTGAGCCTCCATGTGCATACATGATGTGTTCAAATTGGACACGATGCGAATTCCCACCACAATTTTGTGATTTCAAAAGTTTTGGATTGGTGGTCATTCACCAAGATACAATCTTAACACTTGTGACGATTTTCGCAACCTGAAATTCTGAGAAATTCATGTGCATTCTTAACAAATTGGGCGCTGATGAAATAAAAAAAGGCATGGTTGCCCATGCCTTCGTGTGTGTTATGTGCTATTCAGATATTACACCGCAATATCGCGCCGTTCAAACATGCGGATTGCACCCGCCACAAATATCACGGATATAATGATGAGTGCCATTGCCGATACAAGCGAAACCCCATTCGTTAACATCGTTGGCGAATCCATGTATGAGAAAAATGAGAGGTAACGTAACTGTCCCGCGATTTCGGCATTGGTCAAGCCCGCCAAAATATTGAGCAAGTAGCTACCCACCACAAATGTCCCTGCCACGACTGCCGCAGTTGAGCGACGGCGCATGATGGTGGCGATGAATACGGTGGCACAAATCATGATGATGATACCGGGAGCCAGTCCTATCACCGCGAACAGATATTTTTCAATTGGCAAATTGATGCGGTCTGTGGCGGTTTGTGCGCCAATTACCAAACTGATAAATGCCATCACTAAAATGCCCATTCCCAATACGCAATATGCGAGTGTTTTTTCGATGATAACATGCCAACGCGGGACGGGCAGGCTTAATACCACATCCATACTGCCATTATCTTCATCCACCGCGCTCACATTTAGCCCCGCGATGACTGCGAATACACCCAAAATCAGCAATGTGTAGCCAAAAAATGCGAACCCAATGAATCCTTCGGGGGTCATGATGGATGCAATGTCCGTTACACCCACTAATTTTAAGGCACCCGGTTTCATCTCCTCAATCACCTTGATAAAATCTTCATAGCCTTCTGGTGAACTGGGCAAGGCGCTGAACATATAAATGCCCAAAACGCTAATCCCAATGCCCCAATATATCATTTGTTTCCAGCTACGGCGCAATGTCTCTATAAAGATAATCCCAGTCATTTTACCACCTCCAATTCACGTTCTGACTTTTTAATGCTAGATGTTGCCTTGCCATTCGATTTGCCGTTATCCCCATAAAAAGCCAAAAATGCTTCTTCTAGGGTGGCTTCTTTGATGTTCATATTCACCACATATTGACGGGTTGCCACATCGAGTAGCGGTTGGAATTCACCACTCATGCGGAATTTGACACTATTCCCGTTCACCGACAAATCATATACACCTTCCACATTCGCCAATTCGCTGGCAATCCGCACCGGTTCGCGGTAGGTGAGGGTAATCCAACGGAAATCCACATGCGTCAGGTTTTGCACGGTGGCAACCGTTTCTAGCTTGCCATGACGCAAAATCGAAACACGGTCGCAAATTTCTTGGACTTCACCCAACACATGTGATGATAAGAAGACGGTTTTTCCCTCTGCCTTAAAATCCAACATCATGCGGTTAAACACTTGTTGCATGAGCGGGTCTAAACCACTGGTCGGCTCATCCAAAATCAACACATCGGGGCGGTTCATCAGCGCCAAAATGAGACCAATTTTCCGCTTGTTCCCTGTCGAATAGGCGCGGATGCGTTTGGTCACATCAAATTCCAATTGTTCCGCCAATTGATGGACATATTTCATATCCACACCACCGCGCATCTTGCCGATGTAACGGATGATGCTTAACGCGGTTTCGTTTTTCCACAGATTCAATTCGCTGGGCAAATAACCAATTCGCCGATGAATCTCCACGCTATGCTCGCGCACATCTTTGCCGAAAATGGTGGCACGTCCACTGGTGGGGCGGATGAAATCCAGTAACAACCGAATAGTGGTGGTTTTACCCGCGCCATTAGGTCCCAAAAAGCCCATAATTTCGCCCTCTTGCACCGCCAAATCCAAATTACTTAATGCGGTGAATGGTTTTTTGCTTTTTTCACCATATGTTTTGGTGAGGGCTTCGGTTTGAATCATTGCGTTCATTACTCCATCTCCTTTGATGCTTGTGATTCTTCCTGCGCCACAAGTTGCGCCTTATACGCGCTGATGAGTTGCATGATGATGGCTCTGCCAGCCTCTTGATTCCCCCCATCAGGCGGGATTAATGTCTTTTCCATAATTTCTGCGAAGAAATTCACCACATCCCCAAAGGGAGGGGCTTCTTCTGTTGGTACGATGTCCTCTACATTCAGCAAGCCATACGCCATATAATCCATTGTGTATGCGACCAGTTTGATGTCGAGGTCGGCGCGGATGACTCCCGCTTGTTGCATCATCTTCAGCATTTCTGGGCGCGAGCGCCGTTTGAGTTTCATCATATCCAATGCTGTCCGTTGAAAATAACTGCCAAATATCTCTTTGCTAGTGCGAATCAGCCCGGTTAACAAGGGATAACGTGGGAGAATCGCAATTGCGTGCCGATATAAACCGATAAACGACCAATTGTCTGTGTCTGCCTCCAAGATAGTCATAATTTCATCTGCATACTCAATGGTTTGGCGGTTAATCAGCCCATCTACGAGTGTCTCCTTGCTGGTGTAATGCAAGTAAATTGCACCTTTCGATATGCCCGCTTCTTCTGCAATGTCGCTCATGGTCATTTTGTCATATCCGTAGCGCAGAAGGAGGCGTGCCGTTGCATCTAAAATCCGTTTTTCGCGGGTTTTATTCTCTGATTTTGAAGCCTTGCCCATACTGTCCTTTCTTGACAATTTGACCAATTTATCATATCTGGTCAAATCGTACTCCTGTTTATCGGTAAAAAATCCCCCAAAAATTGGGGGATAGATTAAAGAAAAATGAGCGCGTTTGTGAAACATGCCCGTAAGGGCGCAACACGTTGCGCCCTTACCAAAAAATCGCATCTGGATATAGCGGGTTTATAAATTACCTTCTTAATGGTTCTAAGAAATATTCACCATTACCCGCTTCAATCACCCAACCGGTTACATCACGATATGCCACTTGCCACCAAATTTGATTATTGGCGCACACGGGTCCATCTAAGACGGTAAAGCTGACCCCGCCCGGAATTTCGCCGAGTGTGGCAGAATCTGATGATGGTTGCTCATAAACAGTGCTGGCATCACCCGGTAATACACGTCCACGCCCATTAATGGCTAAACGGGGTGGCAAATTGGCTGGACATTGCCCGCGGTCAAACCCAAAAGTGGGTGATGGCGTGATGGTGGGTGATGGCGTAATGGTTGCGGTGATGGTTGGTGTATGTGTGAATGTTGCGGTGGGTGATGCCTCAGTAGTCGGTGTGAATGTGGGTGTTGGCGTAACGACAAATATCCCGCCTTGTATTTTTTCGCGTAATTCACTTTCGATACCCGATAGAACGAGAGTATAAGCACCACTCATATCGCCATAATAAGCCGATACGACCACCTGATAAATGCCATCGGCGGGTAAAGTGAAAATAATTTGCGAATTTGTACCATCATGATAATCATCATTTTCTGCCAATAATGTGCCATCAATGCCGTAGAGTTGCAAAAAGGTATCAAAATCGGCACTATTGGCGGTGATAGTGATTTCATCCCCACTGAATCCATCGAAAAACCATGTCATCAACCCGCCTTGCGCCAAAACCGATTCGATAGATGATTGCGGTGTGGATGGTGTTTCTGTGGCGGTCGGTGTTGGGGTACGGGATGGGATGGGTTGCCAAACCATTTTACCAACTGAGTTATTCAAAGCAATATTTGGGAGACTATCGCTTTGTTGACCCGTTAGCGCATTTGCGGATTGTGCGCTGATGCCCATAGAAAAGAATGTTATCAACACCAAAAAAAGCCCAACTCGATATGTTTTGTGCATAGTTATCCCTTAAAAATGAACTTGATTCTTGCACATTATAACGTATTAACGCGGGAGTGTCTGCAAATAGGCGACTAACGCATCAATTTGCGCCAAAGAGACTTGCCCAATAATTTGATGGTCGCCTTCTAATAAAAAGACATCCATCTAAACCTGTTTCGGGCAGATGACAAGTCGCGCATTCTAATTCTTCAAACACAACTTCACCCTCGCTGACCAACCACGCATCTTGAATCGGCGGGGTGGGTGGGGCTTTGAGCGTGGTTATGTATAATACCAGCGCATCAAGGTCTAAGGATATGCCACTGTGCGGGTCGCCTGCTGGCGGGTTGGTATTGCCTTCAATCAGACCGAAACCTGTTTGCGAGGCGCGGATTTTTGAGTAAATTATATAAAACGGGGGTGTTGCGCGTGCCGTCCACATAATCTACCCAAACACGCCCATCCGATTGTCCATCGAAATGACAATTGGCACAACTGACCCAATTTGAACCCATGCGTCTATCACCCGCACTATGAAATAATTCCGCACCGATGGCTTCGTCAATGGGGATGGTGAGGTCGCTGACGGGGACAGTGGTGCTAATGCTAAAATCGCGCGTATCAATCAGGCTTAGTGCGCCATCTATGGCATTATGAACAACCGCAATGCTGTTATCCAGATTCAAAA
>JALONZ010000206.1 GCA_025454675.1 Anaerolineae bacterium
CATTATCAGGGTCGCCAACAGGGAAAATTGCCATAAGATAATTCGGTTTATCCTCTGCCAACATTTCGGTTTCTATCACGGTACCGGGTGTAATCACGCGCACAACTTCGCGCTCAACTAACCCCCGACCATCAGGCTCGGTCATCTGTTCGCAAATGGCGACATGATACCCTTTTTCGATGAGGCGCGAAATATACCCCTCTACGGCGTGATAAGGAACACCTGCCATTGGCACACGCTCACCCATTTTACTAAAGGCGCGGGCAGTGAGGGTGAGGTCTAATTCACGGGCGGCGATTTCGGCATCTTTGTCGAACATTTCATAAAAATCGCCCAAGCGAAATAATAAAATGGCATCTGGATATTGGCGTTTTACACTTAAATATTGTTGGCGAACTGGAGTTTCACGCGCCATAATAGACATTGTCCTGTCATGATAAAAAATTTGTTTGATTTGTGCTATTCTAGCGATAATTAGTTTTCATGCAACCATCAAGAGGGTCAGAGCTATGAGCAAAACAGTTATAGGTGTTGATTTGGGCGGGACGCGCATTCGTGCGGCTCGGTTAACCCCACATTTAGATATTTTGGAACGTGTAGAAACACTCACATTGGCTGATACGGGTCCAGATGCGACCCTCAATCGGATTAAAGAACAAATTCGCAAGGTCATGCCACAAGATAAATCGGAATTAGAAGGTATTGGCATTTCTGCGCCCGGTCCGCTCAATCCCGAAACGGGCGTTATTTATAGCCCGCCCAACTTGGATGGCTGGCATTATGTCCCCCTCAAAGCCATTTTGGAAGAGGAATTTGGCGTGCCTGTCTATGCAGGCAACGATGCTAATGTGGCGGCACTCGCCGAAGCAGTACGTGGGGTGGCGCGTGGCTATCGCCATAGCATTTATTTGACCATCAGCACAGGCATCGGTAGCGGGATGATTATTGATGACCGCCTGTTATTGGGGCATGAAGGACTTGGGGCTGAGGCAGGTCACATGGTGATGATGGTCGGGGATAAAGTATCCACACTCGAAAATGAGGCGGCGGGTCCCGATATGGCGCTACAAGCCGTGAATCGGATTAAAGCAGGCGAAAAATCGCTCATGACCGACATGGTAAATGGCGATTTATCCAAACTAAACGCCAAAATTTTGGGTGATGCCGCTCATGCAGGGGATGAAATGGCAAAAAGCATTATTGCCCGTAGCGGGTATATTGTCGGCTTGGGAATTGTGAATCTGCTTCACCTGTTTAATCCGCAAATTGTCGTGGTTGGCGGTGGTGTGGCAAATTTAGGGGAACTCTTATTTGCTCCCATGCGTGAAGCCGTTCAAAAACATTGTATTGATGAAGCCTACTGGAAAAACCTCATCATCACCCAACCGCAACTCGGTGAAGATGTGTCTATTTACGGCGCTGGCGCACTGGTCACGACCAAAGGCGGTATTCGCAAAATAACTGAGGTTATCCATACACTGAATAATTAACCGAATGGGGCAAAAATGCCCCATTTTTCATATAATTTTCTATCATCTCCCCGATTATCATAAAATTATGATGAATAAATTGATGCTACCCGATTATCAAATTCGCCAACGTGATTTTTTACTCGAAATTTCGCGTGCTATCACCGCACAACTCGATTTAAGTGAGGTACTCAAGCGCGTTTTGCACGCCTCAATTATCATGTTGGCGGGACGTTCTGGACTCATTGCCCTCCGCGCCGATGATACTATTTTTTATGTGCGTGCCATCATCAACATCCCCACGGAACTTGTGCCAAAACTCAATGAACACCTGTATGAGTTATCATTGACATTGGCACAAAAGAACACCATTGAAAATTTCAATCAACATTTGCGCTCCATCAGCACCGCCATTGATGATAATCTCCAACAAGCCGTCGCCATGCCCCTGATTTTTGCGGGTGAGCCATTAGGCATGATGATTGTATTCCGCAGTTATCAGAGTGAAGCCAGCCCCAATGACATGCAAATTTTACAAAGTTTTGCCGACCAAGCCGCCATTGCTGTTCATAATGCCCAATTATATGAGCGGATTGAAACTGAGCGCAGAAAACTCGCCGCCATTTTGGAATATGGTGCAGACGGCATGATGATTTTAGAACCCGATTTGACGATTGCACGGTTCAATCGGGCATTAGAACGCATGACGGCGTGGCGTGCAGACGAAGCCATTGGCTTATCACAAGATGAGGTTATCCAATGGGAAAAACGCGAAGGCATGGATATTCAAACTGCCCTAGATAATGGTTGGGCAAATCAACATGCACAAGGCGATGAATCGCCCCTGTATTTAGAAGGCGAATTACGCCGTAAAGATGGATTAACCGTGAGTGTTGGCATCACCTATGCCCCACTCATCAATGCAGATGGCAAATTGACCAACATCATCGCGCATATTCGTGACATCACCAATTTCAAACGCGCCCAAGAGATGCAAAACACCTTCATTTCGGTGGTTTCGCATGAACTCAAAACGCCTGTCGCCATCATCAAAGGGTATGCCGCCACCCTATCGCGCCCCGATGCCCAATGGGATAAAAAGACCATCCGTGACAATTTAGGGGTGATTGAAGAAGAGGCAGACCGCCTGAATGGACTCATCCAAAATTTATTGACGGCAAGCAAATTACAAGCACAAGGGCAACTCAGCCTAACCAAAACAGAAGTCTGGTTAGATGAATTGGCAACCGTTGCGGTAGAACGCTTTACATCTCAAACAACGAAGCATAAATTCAAACTTAAATTCCAATCGCCCTATCCAACCATACATGCTGATGAAACCCGCCTCAGACAAGTCATTGATAATTTACTGAGTAACGCTGTAAAATATTCACCAGAGGGTGGTGTAATTGAAGTGGGTGGTTATGCAACGCCGACCACAGCCACATTCTATGTGCGCGATTCGGGCGTGGGGCTTTCTGAAGAAGACCAGCAACGTATTTTTGACCGCTTTTATCGTGTGGATAGCAAATTGAGCAGTAAAACACAAGGCTCTGGGTTAGGTTTATATTTATCCAAAGCCATTGTATCGGCTCATGGTGGTACTATTGAAGTCAAAAGCGCACCCAGTCGTGGCTCTACCTTTTTTGTTCATCTACCGCGTTCATAATTGGAGTTTTCATGCAAAATCAACAACAAAGTCCCATTCGGTGTTCGTCCTGTGGACAAACATACGCGATTCCTGTGCATTCCATTCTGGATATTGCCAGCACCCCCCAATTCAAAGGATTATTACTGTCAGGTCGGCTTAATAGCGCCCCCTGCCCCAACTGTGGGACATTAAACACCGTCCTAACACCACTCCTTTATCATGATTCCGAAAAAGAATTGCTCATCGCGCTCATGCCAATGGAATTGAACATGAATAAGGATGACCAAGAACGGCTCATCGGCACGATGATGAACCGCCTGCCCAAAGGCAATTTTAAGGGGTATATGTTCAATCCCAAACGCGCCATCACCATGCAAGGTATGATGAACCTCATTTTGGAAGCTGATGGCATCACCCAAGAAATGATGGATGAACAACGCGCCCGCATCCAATTGGTGCAACAGTGCTTAGAGGCGGGTTCTGAAGAAGCCCTACAAAAAGTCGTCACCGATAATGATGCAAAAATGGATGACCGCTTCTTCCAAGCCTTCAGCCTTGTGGCACAACGCGCCCTAGAAGATGGGCAACCCCAAATTGCCCAGCAAATGCTCGCCATCCAAACCCGTGTGGTTGAGTTATCCACCTATGGCAAGCAACTCCTCGCCAAGCAAGCCCAACAAGAACAAATTATTCAAGAAGTCGCTAATCAACTGGAAACCTACGGCGAAAAAATCAGTCGTGAAGATGTGCTATCACTCGCCATCATCTATTCGGAACAAGATGACCACTTACAAGCCTTAGTCGGCATGATTCGCCCCGCATTCGATTATGAATTTTTCCAGATGTTGACCGCATCCATCGCCAAAGCCCCCGCGCAGAACCGTGAAAAATTAGAAAAATTACGTGACCGCCTCAATCAACTCACTGCCGCCATTGACCAACAAAACCAACGCGCCTTGCAAGGGGTAGTCGGATTTTTGCAAACATTGGTCAATCACCCCCAACCCGAAGAGATGATTGCCGATAATTTGGACGCGATAGATGACACCTTCATGGCAGTATTGAGCGCCAATATTCAACAAGCGGAACAAGCAAATAACACCGCATTATCCGACCGCCTAAAATATATTTATAATGCAGTCGTGACCATTTTACGCGCAAACATGAGTCCAGAATTGCAATTCATCAACACCATTCTAGGCGCTCCATCAGATGAAGAGGCAGAAAAGTTCATCCAAAAACATGCGCTTCAATTGGGAGATGGACTCATTGAAGCCTTCCATGCCGTCGAGCAGATGTTAGTCGAACAAGGCAATGCCGCATTGGTCGGGCGCGTACAAACATTACGCACCATGACCGAAAAAGTGCTGAACAGATAAATTTTACACTACCGTATCCCAACGATTAGCCTACGCATAGCCCTTAAATACTGGTAAAATGAAAGGCTGTTGTGTAGGCTTTATGTTGTTCTTACATATTTTGTATCTGGTTAGGTTTATGAGGTTAAAAAGGAATATGATGAGACCCAATTCATGGCGTAAATATAGCCTGCTGTTTTTGGTCATTGTTGCCAGCAGTATGTTATTATCGTTCAATGCGGTCAGACCTGTTAATGCACAAGGGCTTTGCAATCCCGATGCCGATGTGATGACTCGCGCTTTCTGCGCTGTTCGTGAAGCAATTGAAGCAAAATATAAAGTAGATTTGACCTATGTCCGTGAATGGATATGGGTACAAACCGATTTCGGACCGGGCATTGATTGGGGCTGTATTGATAATATCAGCTCGGTTGATGTGCGTCCCATCTTTCAAGGTTGGACATTCACCATCACCGCCCTTAATGGACGGCAATATCAAGCGCGGGTGGCATTTAACGATTTGACTGCGGTTGCGGTCTGCGATAAAGTGACCAGTGCCGCCGCGCCAAATACACCACCGACAGGCAATAATCCCGCTCCTATCGCACCAGGTGGCGCGGCAGTAGGTAGCTTTGAACTAGGTGGTCATGCCAATGGTTTAGAAGCCGCCGCCGTCACCGCCGCCCAATCCGCTGGTATGAAATGGATTAAGAAACAACTCCGTTTTAG
>JALONZ010000207.1 GCA_025454675.1 Anaerolineae bacterium
CACACACATGGCAGATAACATGATTCAACTCGCCCTCTCAGACTTGTCTACACGCGATAGTTACCAATGGGGCAAATTGGCAACCAGCGCAAAACCCACCAAGAAAAAAGCGACCACCAAAGCCAAAGGAGGTTAATTTTATGACCTCTATGGTGAATGATGCGGTACAATATTATCATGACCTACTCACGCCAGATGTGGCAGAAGAAGCCGATTTTCAACTCCGCAAAAAATTGCGCGATAGAAATTTATATTTTGGCGACCGACCTTTATGTGTGGTATTGCGCCCCTATTTTTATTCGGAACGCAATTGGATGTTCCTCAATAGCGGGCTGGAAAAATTGCTAGAAGCCTTCAATATTGTGCATCAAGTCTGCATCCAAAATCCCAAACAACGTGCTTATCTGATGCTGGATGATTACGAGGAACAACTCATCCCCTACGATAAACCCAGTGTCCCACCGTGGTCAAGTTCGCGTCTCGATATGTTTTATGTCACCGATAAAGATGTCCTCAAATGTGTAGAATATAATGCCGAAACACCCGCAGGCATTGGTTATGCCGATATGCTTGGTGAAGTGTTCGCCGAACTTGAACCTTTCAAGCGATTCGGCGAAAAATATCACACCTTCATGATGCCCGCGCTGGATAACCTAACCGATTCACTCATTGATGCGTATTTAGCGTGGGGCGGGCAACGCTTCCCACAAGTAGCCATTGTGGATTGGCGCGAAGTACCCACCCTCACCGAGCATGAAATCACCCGTCAACATTTTGAGCGCAAAGGCTTAAAAGCTGTCCTCGCCGACCCACGTTCAATGGAATATAAAGACGGAAAATTATGGGCGGATGGTTTTCGGGTGGATATGATTTATAAGCGTGTCTTGTATAGCGAATTATTCGCCACAATGGGCATTGATAACCCCATCACCCGCGCCGTGCGCGATGGCAATGTATTCATCACCAATTCGATTAGCGCCAAAATGTTGGCAAAAAAGGCGAGTTTGGCATTTTTGAGCGATACCGACAACGCGCATTTCTTCTCTGCTGACCAACTCAGCGCCATTCATACGCATATCCCTTGGACACGGGTGGTCAAAGAGGGTAAAACCACATATGAGGGTCAAGTGGTGGATTTACTCCCCTTCCTAACACAAAACCGTGATAAATTCGTCCTCAAGCCCAATGATGATTATGGTGGGCGTGGTGTCGTTTTGGGTTGGGAATGCTCATCGGATGGCTGGGAAGCGGCACTCAAACAAGGCTTAAATGTGCCACATGTTGTTCAGGAACGTGTGGAAATCGTCCAACGCAATTTTCCCATGTGGCTGAATGGCGAATTAGACATTAGTCCGCGTTTTGTGGATGCCGACCCGTATGTCTTTGGGGGCAAAATGGTCTATGGCTTGATGACACGTCTGTCGCCACTGTCGTTATTGAATGTGACGGCAGGTGGTGGTTCAATTGTGCCAACCGTGTTAATTGAAAAACGGCGGTAAAAAGCAATTTTGGGTGGGTATATTTTTTATATCCGCCCAATCATCCAAAATGGGTTATAAGGGGTAATTCTCATGTCACATCAAACCAAAGATAAAGGGGATTTGGCGGTACTTATGGCACTCGCCGATTTGCGTCGTCATGGAATCATTGCCTGTTTGCCAATTAGTGAGCATCTGCCGTTTGATATGGTTGCGGTTATGCCTGATATGACCACATTGGTCAGATTGCAGGTAAAATATCGAAGGGCGAATCAATATGGAGCAATTGATTTGATGTTTCGCTCAAATTATTACGATTCAAAAAAGATTTATAGCAAACCACTTGATTTATCTAAAATAGATGGTTTTGCCATTTATAATCCCGATACGAATAGTATGTATTACCTATCCTCTAATGCTATGCAAAATCGGGGTAAAAGCATCACGCTACGCCTTAGACCATCTGCTAATAATCAAAAACATGGGGTATGGCTGGCAGATGATTTTCGTAATCCGTATGATATGATAGCGATGTTAGGTGATAGGGTCACACATTTGCCAATGCAAAATCGCTCGCTAGAAGACGAATTAGCAATTAATCTAGTCATTGCCGATTTGATGAAACGGGGTGTGCAGTCACTACTACCACAATCGGCTTATCTACCTTTCTCAGTATTGGGTGCGTGCGAAGATATGAAAACGCTTATTCGCTATCGTATCGGTATGGATGAAGTAAGCACAAATCCGTATGTGGATATGTATGTAATTTGCTCATCAGAAACCGATGAAATTGTTTATGTCCCTGCATCATCTGTTACGGGGAATCTATCAAAATTGACAATTTCGGAATCACGGGGTTGAAAAAAATTTTTTTTCACATACAATATTGAAGTTGCTTGGGCCCGTAGCGCAGTGGCAGCGCACTTGACTTTTAATCAATGTGTCGTAGGTTCGAATCCTACCGGGCTCATCAAAAAACCACCAGAGTGAAGCAAATTCCTCTGGTGGTTTTTGGTTCTAATCTTCCAATTGAGCGATGATAGCACCTCGCTCAGCAAGCAGTGTTCTTAGCAGTGACCTGTGGCAATGAGACTCATCTTCGCAATAACAGCCCACAGAGAAATTGGTTTGCTGGGAAAGTGTCGCCAATAAAGTGAGTAGATGTTGTGCTTGCGGATGGCGCATCTGGGCTAAGTAGCGTCGCTTATAAGACTCCCACCTTTTTGGTGTCATGGGTTCTGCCAGCGCCCACTTACGCAAATCTTCGCTGGGTGCTAACTCTGGCACCCACACATCAAAATAATCTCGCCGCCCCCAATCTTGTTTACGAACCCCTCTCGGCGGGCGGCGAACCGTTCCCAAACGCAATCCTTCATCTGGGTGTCGCGGTGTTCCAAGTCGAACTACACGAATTGTCATACGATTTTGAAATCCGCATTATCCAAATCTCAGTGTTCAGCGAACAACGACAAGATATTACCTTCCGTATCTTTGAAAGATGCAAAGCGTCCATCATCACCCATTGGGGTCACAGGCAAGACGATTTCAGCACCCAATGAGCGCACGCGCTCAATCATTTTCTCCAAATCACTGCCACGTCCAGCGTTCAAATAGACCTGCATACCTTGATTACTTGGCTTGATATCGGGTGACTGTAACAATGAGCCACCAACTTTACCCGGTTCAAAGTACAGAGTTGCCATGCGGCGCGGTAGCATATCTATGATGGTCACTTCCCGTTCAAGCAACTGCCCATAAAATTTAGCGGCACGCTCAATATCCAACACCGGAATCTCGACCCACGAAAATAATTGGTTCATAATTTTTCACTCCTTGAATTGAATCATTCGACAGCGTTATCGTATAATGGGTCTAGTGACATCTAGTGTCACCAAAGATATAACTTGAGCGAATTGAGATTAATGAGGTATCAAAGATGCGTGCAGATAGATTGCTGTCTATCATGCTTATCCTCCAAGCACAGGGAAAAACAACAACGCTTGCCCTATCAGAAAAGCTAGAAGTGTCGCGTCGCACCATTCTGCGCGATATTGACGCACTAAGCATTGCTGGCATACCTATCCATGCAGATGCAGGACATAACGGTGGCGTATACCTAGATGAACACTACCGTGTCTCATTAACTGGGTTGACAGAATCTGAGGTTCGCGCTCTATTTGTTTTTAATCAACCGAGTCCCTTACGCGATGTGGGTTTGGGTCGGGCTGTTGAGGATACCCTGCTCAAACTATTCGCCATCTTACCAGCCCAACACCGCCAAGAGGCAGAATGGATACAACAACGGATTTTGCTAGACCCTGCATCGTGGTGGCCCCCAGGCGAAACACTACCCCATTTGGAAATCCTCAAAGTTGCAGTATTTGGTGATTACCGTATTCAGGTGCGTTATAGTCACGGCGACGGGCGCGTTGTTGAGCATATTTTAGAACCTTATAGCCTTGTCGCTAAAGCCAGTGTGTGGTATCTCATCGCACGCCGTGACGGAGAACTGCATACCTACCGTGTCTCACGATTGATTGCAGTAGAAACCATGAATGAGCGGTTTGACCGTGACGCAACATTTGACCTAACAACATATTGGCATACGCATGTCCACCAGTTTATCGCCAATCTGCCATCCTTTACATTTACATTGCGCCTCAATGCAAATCGGCTAAAATTACTGCGTTTATATGCAGAAGGTGGCTATACAATCCGCGATACCAGTCCAGATGGGGCAGTATTGACAATTGATATGCGCCTCACATCGCTTGAAGAAGCAAAAATGTTGGTGTTAGGGCTGGGGACAGATGCGGATGTTATTGAGCCAGATGAACTGCGCGAAGCGGTGCTTCTACAAGCACAACAAATGGTGACTCATTTATCTGTCCCTTTTTCTTGACGAAGATAACTCCTCACATTGCGGATGAAAACAATAATCACCCCGCCCCAAAATGCCCATAAAATGGCTAACCACCACGCATCGCCTGCTTGTACAGGGGTTGGAATTTTTAATTCCTGACCAACGCGAATGGTATTATTTATATCCAAGCCATTGATTACTGAAATCAGTGGGTATGGGACATCATATTTGTGGGCAATCCCCATGACAGTTTCGCCATACTCTACTCTATGAATTCGTTTATTTTGATTCCAAGCAATTATTTTAGGGTCTTTAATGTCATAGCAATAAACACCATTAATGTCCACACTTGGCATCGGGTTAAAGAGAGAATACTGTGCCTCAAAATCTACAGGCTGGTTATAACAGATATAAAATATCTGGTTATTATTCTCATCGTAGCAAGGCGGTCTATCTATCGGGATAATAAAGCCCAAATAATTCGCATTTCCTTTTTCATCATATTTACTGGCATTAGCATCCACAATGCGATTGATACACACATTAAAGTATTCTGCTAAATCGGTATTCCAACCACCATAATAAATCAGATGCTCTAATACTCGTGGTGTTGGCAATAAATTTCCATCGTCATCTTTATAAATAATTGACATCCCCGTCACAGAGTCATAACACGGTTGGGTTTGAGGGATGAAAATTGGGTGTTTTTCTAAATCCACAAATAAAGACCGATGCCGCAAAACCCAATTTGTATGAATCAAATCATTCAGGCAAACATTAAACTTTTTGGATATGCTGTATACTGTATCTGATGCCTGAAGTGCATAAACTTGCATAAGGGAATAGGTCGGTTCTATTG
>JALONZ010000208.1 GCA_025454675.1 Anaerolineae bacterium
GGCTTCGTAGGCGAATAGCTGGGTGCTTTGAGCGCCCAGCGATGCCCAAAATTGGGTGAATATATGGCAAAATCGCCCAAAATAATTATCGGGCAAGCCTTAAAGGGGCTATTTTGCCTAATTTGTAAGCAGATTTTAGCGCCTTTAGTGCGCTTACAGGGTTTTGCCTAGCTGGGCGTTTTAACGCCTAGCGTAAAACAAACATTAGACATGACTATTTCGATTAACTCATGCTGGCGTGTTTTGAACACCCCACATTATAAACACTTCTTTATTTGCGCCCCATTCATCACCCGTTATATAATGAAAGAAATTGTTCATCACGCGAGGATTTTCTTCATGCGCCGATTCGCCCTATTCATCCTATTGACCCTGTTATTATCCATCACACCCATTTTTGCCCAAACCGATACCCCCTTCACAGGCACATTAGACACAAACAAGCCCTTTTATGAATATCCCATCCTGATAGAGGACGATAACACCACCCTCACCGCCGATAGTCAAGCCACATCGGGCGACCTCGACACGATTATTTATCTGTTGGATGAGACGGGCAACATCCTCGCACAAAATGATAACCGCACCCGCGATGATTTGGATGCGTATTTATTTTATCCCGCGATGGATGCGGGCGCATATACCCTCATCCTTGCGCGATATGATTTGGATGACGGCACAACATCGGGTGATTTTACCCTCACCATCAGCCTTACCCCCACCCAAACCGCGTTGCCCGCTTATGATTTGTCAGCCGATGCGCTGGCAGAGGCGGGCTATGTGCAACTTGAAGCGCAACCGCGCACCGAATGGACAGTTTTGGCGTATTATGGCGGGGATAGTGACCTCGAAGGCTCATTGATTACCGACCTAAAAGAATTTGAATTGGCGGGTGGCGGTGATGATACCGTGCGGATTATCGCCTTTTTAGACCGTAGTCCCGACTATTCCGACCTGAGTGGGGATTGGACGGGCGCAAAAATTTTGGAAATCACGGCGAATGTCGGTGGAGATGCCACCACCAAAACGCTGAATAGTCGGGTGATACTGGAATTGGGCGAGGTGGATTCTGGCGATGGTCTAACGCTGGCGCGGTTTATGGCGTGGGCGGTGCAAATTTACCCCGCCAATCGGTATGCGCTGGCTTTTGGGGGACATGGCGCGGGCTGGGCGGGTGTCATCCCCGATTATACCGCCGAGAGCATCATCAGCCTAACTGAACTTGACCACGCGCTAAAAAGCATCAGCACCACCGCGCCCCTCGCATTGGATTTGGTGATTAATGATGCCTGCCTGATGAGTAGCGCCGAATATCATACCGTCATGGCGCGTTATTTCGATATGTCTTTCGCCTCCCCCGAAGTGGTGGTAGACCCCGCGTTGGATATGACGCTGTTCACCACCGACCTGCGCCAAAATCCATCCGTGGATAACCTCCCCGCCATCGGCACGGCGCTGATTGACCAATATATCAATGTGGATGTGTTAAAACGACCCGGTAGCGACAATACCTATATGACCAATGCCATCACCGACCTGTCGAAAATGGGGGATTTGGAGGTGGCTATCAACACATTTGCGGAAATTGTCTTGGCAGACCCGTTGCAATTCGCGCCCATTTTGGGTGAGGCACGGAGTGATACCTATACCTATACCGCGTTCCGCAATGGCGCATCCTTGATTGATTTGGGCAATTTTATGCGCCAAGTCATTTTGCTTTCGACCGATGATAACCTCATCGCCAGCGCCCAAGCCGTAATTAGCGCCCTGCAAGCGGGGCGGGTGTATGGCAACGGCGGGGAAGCCGTCAAAGACCGCGTGTTGTATCAAAATATCTATTTCCCCGAAAAAGCCAAAAATTTTGATAACGCCTATTTTATAGATAGCCCGCTGGGCGCATGGGGCGAAATGCTCCGCGCCTATTACAATGCGCTCACCCCCAAACAATGGAAACAAGGCGATATTTTTCATCCCCCCGCCCCGCCACAGGTATTCATCACCAACCAACACCCTGCCGTGCCAAGCCTGACCAACCCGCTCCGCTTAGAATTAGAGGTCATCGGGCGCAATGTGGCGCGGGGCATCTTCACGGCAGATTATCGGACTGCATCAGGTGAATATGAACGCCTCAGCGAATCGCCCATCCTCAGCGAGGGTCTGAACGAATTGGGCGAGGTGGCATATACCAATGATTGGGGAAGCGGGGTATTGCAAACCACCTTTGAATGGGAAATCACCCTGACCGAATTGACCGATGGCACAATTTCGCGCTTGGTATTGCCCCGCTTTGCCGATGAAACCGCCGCCATTGAAGGACGGTATCGCGCCGAAGCGGATGCACAATGGCTAGATATTATCGTCATCTTTGGCGATAGTCCCGATGGCGAAGATGTGGGCATTGTCACGCGCGTGGTCTCCAGAGACCCCAATTCGGATGCGCTGGCGGTGGTAGAAATCCCTGATGGCGCACAATTTCAGGTCTATCGCACATTGGTGAGCGAAGGCGGTCAAACGCAAGTCGTCCCCGATGAAACCAACACCTTCACATGGGGAAATTTGGCGATGCGCTGGACTGTCCCCGCGCCCAGTGGGGAGTATAACTTGGGGTTTGTGATAGAAGCCTTTGGCGGGGCGCAAAGTATCGCCACGCAACCCGTCACCATCAATAATGATAATATTGCGCCCAATTTGCGCGGGCATACCGATTTGGTGTGGGGTTATACCTTTGTCATTACCGAAAACGACTGGTTTGAACCCACCTTTTTTGGCGATTTGAATTATGAAGAGGTCTATTATAAAGATGAACTGACACGCCTGCGGATTTATCAATATCAACAGTTAGATGAAACAATTGAACCCAACGCCGAAAGTATTTTAGCCACCTATGGCTATACTGATGTCATTCAAGAGGAATCCATCACCATCAACGGCGCAGAAAAAGACCTGTATACCTACACCGACGGGTTTGTGTTAGGGGTTGGCGTGTTATATGAAACACCAGATGGCGCATATTTATTTGTCGGCATAGAATATCCAGAAAATACCGATACAGATACCCTCATCGCCTTGCTCACACCCATCTTAGAATCCTTCACCCAATTCGACCCGCTTGAGATTATTGCGAATAATACCGCGTTGTGGTCACAGAACGTCATCGGCACGGGGAGCGGTATCGGCATTGGTGCGCGGTATAACCTACCCATCACATGGTCAGAAAATGTGCGTGAAGATGGTATTTGGGTGGTCGCATCGCCCCAAAGTGACCCGAATACATTCATGCGCTTGGCACAACTCGAAGCGTATGATGCAACCGTCTTGCGTGATGCCATCATCGTAGATGAAGTCGCGCCCAGCCTCACCAATTTCACCCTCACCGAAAAACGGGTGTATTATGCCCAATACAACACTTGGCAAGTGGGGTTATATACTGGCTTGCGCGATAATACGCCTGTCACGGGGCGCGTGTATGCCACATTAGGCGCGAGTGTGGGCAATGCCTATGTGTTATGGCAAGAAACCACCACCGAATCCGCCCCCACCCTATTCAGCCAAGTATTTGAGCCGATGGTGGACGCGATTAGCATCAATAAACCATTCCGCAGTTATCCGCTAACCGATTATGGCTTTGTGTTCAATTATCCCATCAGTTGGGGATATATGGCATTGAGTGAAGAAAATGGTCGTGACATTTTATTTGCACGCAGTAATGACGGCTTCAGCGAATATCTGGTTTATCTCGCCGATACCCCCGATTTGCAGGCGCTTGCCAATGACTGGATGATGACTTTTGGTTATGAATTAGTCGGCGACATCAGCACCGTCACCTATAACAACAAAGACGGGTTGCGACTTGAAGTGAGCGCCCGTGATGATGATGATGACACCCTCTATCGTGGCTATGTTTTCGTCACCACCTCAGCCGATGGCACAAAAGGCGTTGTGTTCTCCATCGCGTGGATAAACGCCGAGCCGTCATCGGATGTATTCGATTTTCAAATGAACCTAATTGATTATGGAGTCGCGCCAGATTTGCCTGTCGCATTCGATGATTTTACCTATGCCCGCAGTTGGATAACCATGAACATCCCAGAAATTGGTGTAAACCTACAATATCCCGATTCATGGGGCAACATGAATTTTAATAACACCTTCGGCGTAGACCGTTATGCCTCTGTCAACAGCCCAACGGGGTCTATCGTCTTGAGCATCTATTATGACCCCACTATGCCCTTAGATGAATTGATGGACGGGTTATATAATTTCTCCAATGTGACACTCACGCCATTGGCTAGGTTAGATATTGGCGGGGAACGCTTCAATCGATATGGATTCAGCGTCAATTATGACGATTACACCGTGACGGGGCGCGTGTTGGCATTTGAAAATCCTGCGGGCGGGGTGTATGTATTTGAACTGGCAGATTATGCCAATAACCCCACGCTTATCAGCACCCTGCTGGATGAATTTGCTGGACGCATTGTGTTATATCAATCAGGTGTGCTGGCACAACCCAATGAAACAGCCCGCATTGGTGAGGTGACACAATATCTATTTGACGATTTGAGCATCGCGTTTGCCCTGCCCAGCAATTGGGATGAACCAATTCTTGACCAAGAGGGATTGGTTTATGCGCTCAGTGATGACGAAATTTTTGGATTTTATTTGTATTTTGTCGAAGAAGTCATCCCATTTGAAGATATGGCATACCTCATCGGCGATTATTATGTGCTAGAATATGCCGACAGCATCACAGAATTTGATTTGAATGGGCGCGATGCGGTGCGTGTGGAATATACATTTAATGACGAGGGATTTGCAGGTGTGGCATTCATCACCCATGTGGATGGGCGCACCTTGATGTTTGCCATAGAGGGCTTGAGCGAGACGGATTTGAGTGTGTATTATGATTTGCTCATCCAGACAGTGGAATTTATGGATGAATGAATCACATAATATCTTTTTTGGCTGACATACGACCCTAAAGGGTTTAGTACAGTTTTTTCTCACCAGAGGCTCAAGCCCAATACCGTTAAGTTAGCGTCTCAAATGCACCCCCATCCCCAACCCTTCCCCCACTTCGTAGAGGAAGGGAGTAAGACAAAAACTGGTTTTCTCCCCCTCTCAATGCAATGGGGAGGGGGCTGGGGGGTGGGGTTGAGCCTAAAAAATTATCCATAACTGACATTAAATAGGTTTGC
>JALONZ010000209.1 GCA_025454675.1 Anaerolineae bacterium
GCATCACTCATGCACACCCAACGCATAAATATCGCGTTTATGCCATCCGCTAATCTCGGCTAAATCATGCGCGATGCTTTTCATCGAATCGCCATCGGCGCGACGCTTGGCAATTTCATCACGCAACTGCGATTCTGACCATTTGCGTGGCGCATCATCCCCCGCCCCGCCCACCACAATCACAATTTCCCCGCGTGGTGAATGCGTTTGAAAATGTGCCACGACCATTTCCACATCCCCGCGCAAAAATTCTTCAAATTTTTTGCTGATTTCCCGCGCTACAGCTACGGCGCGATTGCCTAACACCTGATGAATCATGCCTAGTGTATCAACGAGCCGATTTGGACTCTCATAAAAAATGAGAGTGTGTTTGAGGGTGGCAATATCGGTTAAAAGCGCCACTTGGTCGCCTGTTTTGCGCGGAAAAAATCCCAAAAATAAAAATGTGTCAGTAGGCAATCCCGATGCGGTGAGGGCGGGTAAAACGGCATTTGCGCCTGGTAGCGCCTCTACACGATACCCCGCCTGAATGACGGCTTTCACCAACTCATACCCAGGGTCACTAATGGCAGGTGTGCCTGCATCAGAGATGAGCGCCACATCACCATCAGCTAATGTACTCAGGATACTATCCAGTTTGGTCAGTTTGTTATGCTCATGATAACTGGTGAGTGGCGTGCTGATGTCGTAATGGTCGAGCAATATGCGACTGGTGCGTGTATCTTCGGCGGCAATGAGTGCCACCTCGCCCAAAATCCGCACCGCGCGGATGGTGATGTCTTCTAAGTTGCCGATTGGTGTTGGTACAAGGTAAAGTGTTCCCAAAATGACCATCCTGTAGGCTTATCGTCAGGTTGATGCTATTCATCACGTCTGTGAAGTATGCTATTATTTGGCGAAATGAGAAAATTTAGTAGTTGGAGATGTGGTGTTGATGAAACAAATGCGTATTTGGATTGCCTTATTTGCCTTATTTTCGGTGATGCTCACCCCTGCTCATGCACAGATTGATACGTCAGCCTGCGCGGATGTCGTCCCAAATGGCGAAATTCCCGATTTATGTATGCGCCTGATGCAAGCCTTCCCCCGCCCAACCGTATTACCCATTCCGCAAGACCGCTTCACGATTGATTATTATGATTTTTGGCGCGTGAATAACACCCAACCGCCCGTCTTTGATGCGCCCGGTGGGAATGTTGTTCGCAATATGCCCGTGGGTTTCAATTTTATCAATGTGGTGAATCAAGCCGATGGTTGGGTGCAAGCCGAAAATGGCGAGTGGTTTCGCGCAGAAGATGTTCAGGAGAATGACAAACTCTCGTATATGAGTGGTGTTCGCATTTTGGACGGGTTACAAAATCGGTTTGCATGGATTTTGGGGACGATGTACACCGTGCCAGAACCCAAAGGTCGTCAATCCCCCGAAACAGGGCGTTTAGTCCAACGCTATGATTTGGTGAATATTTTCGCCGAAGCGGTGGATGATGACGGTTGGCGCTGGTACATGGTCGGACCGAATCAATGGGTAGAGCAACGCATGGTGTCGAAGGTGTTCAAAATTGACCGCCCCGAAGGTGTCGAAGGGCGCTGGGTGGCGGTGGATTTGTATGAGCAAACCCTCGTGGCATATGAAAACGACACACCTGTATTTGCCACACTCATCGCCACAGGCATCCCTGGATTTGATACCCGTGAGGGTGTTTATCCTGTGTGGGCGCGGTTAGACCGTGACCGGATGTCGGGGTTGACGGGTGCGCCAAATGCGTGGGATTTGCAAAGTGTGCCATATGTGATGTATTTCGATGAAGGGCGCAGTTTGCACGGCACATATTGGCACGATAACTTTGGTTATCGGCAAAGTAAGGGGTGTGTCAATTTGACCATCAGCGATGCCAGTTATGTATTCCAATGGATGAGCGAGACCGAAGTCCGCGATGAAGAAAATAACCCGATTAATTATGTGTATGTGCATAGTTCTGGGGAATATCGCGGCGAAGGCGCGGCTACGAAATAAAAACCAGCTCTGTGTAAGGGCGCAACATGTTGCGCCCTTACAGGGATATGTATATGAGGCGATTATCACCCCACATAGGCACTTGTTTCGACCTCATTCACTTCGGTCTCTTCAAATTGGCGGTGATACAGATGGGCATACAACCCGCCCTGCGCCAATAAATCCTCATGCGCCCCATCTTCCACAATTTGACCTTGTTTCATCACCAAAATTCTATCCGCATCGCGCACGGTACTCAGGCGGTGGGCGATGATGATGCTGGTACGCCCTTTTAGGACGTGTTCCAAACCTTCTTGGATGAGCATTTCGGTTTCGGTGTCAATATTGCTAGTGGCTTCGTCCAACACAAGGATGCTATTCGGGTTATGAATGAGCGCCCGCGCCAATGCCAATAATTGCCGTTGCCCCTGTGATAAATTCCCACCACCGGGGAGCAATTTATAATCATAGCCATTGGGCAATTTTTCGATGAATTTGCTGGCACAAGCCGCTTGTGCGCCCGCTATCATCTGTTCCCGCGTGATATTTTTATTGAACAGCGTCAAATTATCGGCAATTGTGCCATCAAAGCAGTAAGGCAACTGGGGGACGACCATCACATGCTGACGCAAATCTGCCAGCGCCATATCGCGCACATCTACCCCACCAATTTTGATGCTCCCTTGTGTGACATCATAAAACCGCGCGATTAACCCCGCGAGTGATGTTTTGCCTGCGCCCGTCGCGCCCACAATCGCTACTCGTTGCCCTTCTGGGATATGCAAATCAATCCCGCGTAGCACAGGCGCATTATCATCGTAATGAAAATGCACATTTTCGAGCGTGATATGATGCGGAATATCCGCCGTTTGAACGGGTTTTTCGGTTTCGGTGATAGTCGGTTGTGTCTTGAGTAGCCGACCAATCCGCTCACCCGCCGAGAGTGCCGATTGAATTTGGGCGAATTGTTCCGAGAGTTGCAAAATAGGCGTAAAGCTACGGCGGGTGTATTCGATGAATGAAATCAACATGCCGAGTGTCGCCCAACCTGCCATCACGCCCTGCGCCCCGCCGAATAAGACGATGACCAAGCCTAATGTGGTGAGCAATTGCAATATGGATGAAAAGTTGGTGTATTGGTCACGGACTTGATTTTGAACATCTAAATATTCGGTGTTGATGAGGTCAAATTCTTTACGGCTCAGGTCTTGACGGTTGAAGAGTTGTACCACCAGCATCCCGCCTGATTGTTCGTTGATGTAGGCTTGCAAATCCCCACCGAGTTTGTGCATTGTGCGCGTCCCTTGACGGATTTTACGCCGATAGTAGAAGGTGTAAATCATCATAATGGGCAACATGGATAACCCAAGCAACGCCATGCGCCAATTCAGCGTGAACATCACCCCGATGATGCCGATGAGGGTAATCAGGTTGCTGATGACAATCACGATGCTGGTCGAAAGCAATTCGGTGAGCGATTCAATATCGCTCGACATCCGCGCCACCAATTGCCCGACTGGGGTTTTATTGAAAAAGCGCATATCTTGTTTGAGGATGTGTTCAAACATTTTTTGGCGCAAATCTGCCAGTGCATTTTGCCCAACGGTTTGGAGCAGATAAATATGCCCAAAACGCAAAGCGAAAAGCGTTGGCACACACAACACATATAACACCGCGTAGGGGATGAGTCCGCCAATATCTTCGGATAAGATGGGTCCGTCTATTGCCAATTGGAGCAAATACGGCGGGAGCAACGAGACCGCCGTCACCCCGATGAGCATCACAAACACGATGACCAGTTGGGTCACATACGGGCGCAAAAATCCCAATAATAGCAAGATGAGGAATTTGTCATCCAATTTGGTGCTGACATCAGTATAAATATCTTGGCGGTTAATTTTGACTTGGGCGCTCATGATGTTGCCACCTCTTTTTCATCTTGCTTCAGTTCGCGGTCTACCATGCGGGCATACATGCCATTTTGTGTGAGTAATGCGTGATGTGTACCCTGTTCGATGAGTTTTCCATCATCCATCACCACGATGAAATCCGCATCTTTGACGGTCGCAATCCGATGCGCGATGATGATGCTCGTGCGACTTTTGAGGACAATCCGCAATTCGCCCAAAATATCGGCGGCGGTATGCGTATCTACACTGGATAAGGCATCATCCAAAATCAAAATTTCGGGGTCACGAACAAGCGCCCGCGCAATGGCGACCCGTTGTTTTTGCCCACCCGATAACATCACCCCGCGCTCACCGACCAATGTCTCTAACCCTTTTGGCAATTGGGGCAAATCATTCGACATGCGCGAAATGGTGATAGCTTGATTTAGCGCATCGGCTTGAATGGCTTCATCACCCATCCGCACATTTTCTTCTAGGGTTTGGCTGAATAAAAAGGTGGATTGTGGCACATAGGCACTGCTACGACGGAGCGCATCCAAATCTAAATGGCGTATATCTACCCCATCCAACGTGATAGTGCCTTCTGTGGGGTCAATCACGCGCGAAATCAGGCTGACCAGCATCGTCTTTCCGCAACCTGTCGGTCCGACTAAGCCCATAACCGCGCCCGCAGGAATTTTGAGTGAGATATTGCGTAAAATCCAAGTCCCGCCCAATTGCACCCCCACGTTATGAAATTCAATTTCACCGCGTACATGGGCGAGTGGTTTGGGATTGGCGGGGCTTTTGATGCTTGGATGACGCAATAATGGCGTGAGGCGTGCCAGTGCGCCAGATGTTTGTTGAATACGTTGATAAATCACACCCAAATTGAGCAAGGCGTTGGTCATCACACCCAGATACAAAAAGAATTGGGTGAAATTGCCGAGTGTCATATCGCCGTTGATGGTCAAAATGCCACCGCCCAAAACGACAATGGCGGCGGTTGTCTCGCTGATGGCGTTGGGTAATAAGCCGACTGGCTCGTTGCGCCGTTTGAAGAATAACCATTTGGCGCGGTAGGTCATGTTTTCGTGTAAAAATTTGCCACCGATACCCGCCTCATTGCCTGTGGTCTTGATGGTCTGAACACCACTGACAGAATCTTGAACAAATGCCGATACCGCCCCTGCTTGGTCTTGGACTTTTTCAAACATGGGGGCAAGTGCCACGCCTGCGCGGATTTGAAAACTGGTGGAGACGGTTAATACCACAAACACCAAAATGCTGAGGGGCAAGTGTACGGTTGCCATCA
>JALONZ010000210.1 GCA_025454675.1 Anaerolineae bacterium
GGAATCATCGTATGGCTGAATGCAGTAAACATATAATTCGGTTCTGTCCGTGCTGTGACCAATGCCATCGCACCGCTACCTTCACGCGGGGTTAGACCTGGCACACCTGCAATCACGCCCGTTCCCATACTCCCCGACACATCCAACGCCAGCATCGTGCTTTTGTTGGTTGGCTGAACAGACTTAAATGCCAATTCAAATGCGGTATCCAGCGCATCTAACACCGTTGCGACAGGTTGCCATTCTTGCTCCGCGTTATACCGCATCACGCCACCCTTTAACCCATATCCCAAGCGATACACACGCATCGCCGAGAGGATGCTAATAGGATGTACTCGCGCCTTTTGCAATGCTTCCGCATCGGTAAGGCGTTTTGTGACCATCTGCGCGGCATTGCTCCCCGCGACCAATAACCCAACTTTGCTCATCACGCCCAAATTCCGAATCATGGCGGTCATCGGCATATCTTGGAGTAGGGCATCCCATACCGATGCTTCACGCAACCAATCGGTAGGCAGTGCTTCGCGGGTGAGGCGGTAATCGGTAATCAATTTGATGACTTCATCCGCCGTTGTTGCACGCTGAACACGCTCAAAAGCATGGATATAAGCTAATGCCTCATCATTTGGCACAGTTTCATCAGTTGCCCATGTCGCTTGTTCGGGGTGGGTGAGCCATTTGAACAATGCGTCATGGATGGTCGTCACAGCAACAGGATGCGCCTTGCGCAAGGTATCTCGATGTGTCCATCCGCCACGCTGACGGTATTTGACCACCTGATACGCCATATCCCGCGCCGATTTTCCGTTATACCAATTACCCACACTGCGCCGTAAGCCACGCCCCCAACCGCGCAACGACTGAACGATTTCCACAAATGTGAATAGGTGTGTCCCCGTCCGACATACATCAGGCATGACCTTGAGCGCCTCTTGACGGGTGGCATCATCCCCTAATGCGGTTGCGAGTGCCAGCGCAAAAATAGCGGTATCGGGCTTGGCGGCGCGTCCTTCGGTGCTAATCGTCACAATTTCGCGCACTGTCTGCAAGCCATCTGTCTGAATGCACGCTTGCAAATTTTTGGTGTTCTCAAGCGTTAAGGCATATTCATTGGCATAATACGACCCGCCCTCACTGCCCAATATCAAAAATCGGCGCAGTCCTTCCCACTGACCAATTGCCCAAACGTATCCATCCGCCGAATTTGGCACTTGGTTAGCACCTAAAATAGGCTGTGACTGGGGTGTCGGTTGGTTGGGAAGCATGTTTTGAAGATATTTTTTAACCATGATTCCACCTCATGCTTGAGACATAAACGAAATGCTGGGTAAGGGGTGTGAATGGGAATTGTTCTTTTTAAGGGATAACCCACTCACCTCGACCCAACATCGTTTAGCATATCATGGAAAACACTAAAGTGTCAATAGGGTTCACGAAGGTTCATTATTTGGACGCAGGCATAAAATGGACTTCTACCTCATTCACATCACCGAGTTGCTCACACAATTTTTGTCGGATGCTGGAAATAATCCCTGCGCTATCGGCGATGGTCATCTCGGCGGGGAGGGTGATGTCGATGTCAATATCGGCGCAATCGGTTGTGCCTCTGCTCCGCACGCGCACCACATCCACCACTTGCGGAATCGTCTCGACAATTTGCATCAGTTCCTCTGGGGTATATGGCGCTGTATCCACTAATACGCGCCCTGTTTGGCGCATAATGCTCATGCCTGCCCGTCCAATGAGACCGACCACAATCAACGCGGACACGGCATCAATCCATAACCACCCTGTTAGGCTGATGAGGCTCATGCTGATGATGACGGATAGGGTGACGAATACATCGGCGCTGGTATTGGCGGCATCGGCATATAATAATTCAGAATTGAGGCGTTTTGCCTCACGGCGTTCATACCGACTTACACCCACATTAATCATTAGGGTGATTGCCATGACCACAAATGTGAGGGGTGATATGACCAATTCTGTGGGGTTCATCAGGCGGTCAATTGCCCCTGTGATAATTTCCCATGCCACAAGGAGCAAAAAGACACCAATCAAGAGGGCGGCGAGGGTTTCGTAGCGGCGATGCCCATTAGGATGGTCGTCATCCGGTGGACGTGAGGCGATTTTATTGGCGATGAGTGCCATCACATTCGATGACCCGTCAATTAATGAATGAAACCCATCGGCGGTGATTGACAACGCGCCACTCATTAACCCCACGATAATTTTGCCAAATGCGACTGCAAAATTAAAAAATAAGGTGATGAGTAAAACTTGTTTCACTTGAGTGCTAGTGGTCATCTAAAATCCCTCCGTTGTTCATTACACATAGCATACGCCACGAGGGATGACTTAGACAATCGGTAAACGATAAGTTAGGATGGGCTAAGATAATTTTATGATGATATAAAAAATAGGAATCGCCAACAATAACCCGTCAATACGGTCTAAAAATCCACCATGACCGGGTAACAGATGACTGGAATCTTTAGCATTGAGCAACCGTTTGATGCGTGATTCTAATAAATCGCCCAAAATGGTCATAATAGAAACAATTGGCGGGGCAATGAGTACCGTCAAAAATGGTAAGCCTGCGGTAAGCCCAACAATCCAGCCCGCGCAACAGCCCGATATGAAACCAATTTCTGCGCCTTCCCATGTTTTCCCTGCCGAAATTTTGGGGGCAAGTTTGCGTTTGCCAAACATTCGCCCACCCAATAGGGCAAATGTATCGGTACCCCAATTGGTGAAAAATAATAACAGTGTCCACTCTAATCCATTTTCACCGTCACGGATGGCTATCAATAAGCTCATGGGGAATACGATATAAATTGCCACGCCCATGATAAAAAAACCAATCCAACGCCCATGCACATGCGAGATGGTATACAATTCGATGATGGCAATCGTTGCAATGATGATAATTGTAATTGTAGATAGGGGCGCACCTAAAAAAACAATCCCCAACACAATCGGAAGCCCGATAAGAACGGTTAATAGTCGTTGAGGCGTATCCGCCCAAACACCTGATTTGGTCATAATATCCCCCTAGCTTGGTTAAATGACTTCGTAGTGGAGGTCGTAGTAGCGCATCGCATCTCCGATGGCTGGTTGTGCCACCGACATCAAGACAGTACCATCCGTAGTGGCATGTTGTTTGGCGAGGTCTATGGCTTCGGCGACGGTTGGCGCAAAATACACATTGTCGTGGTATTGTTTCACCACGCTCAGGGCTTTATCTGGCGCGGGGAAGGGAATGGCGACATTGCGCTCGGTTTGGGTCAGGATGATGGTTTGGCTAATTTGGGCGAATATCTTGCCCACCCCATCCAAGTCGCGGTCATATGGCACAGCCAACACCGCCACAACGGGCTGTGTGAGAAAATCGCGCAAGCTATCCACAAATGATTTTGCCGATACGGGATTAATTGCCCCGTCAATATAAATTGCGGGCGCATCTTGTAATTTTTGACAACGCCCAGGCCAAAAGACATGCTCTAAGCCGTGTCGGATGCGGTCTATATAATCGGGCGTACCATGTTTAATATCGGTTTTCAGCCGTCCATGAATATTACCCGCCGCCCATACCGCCAAAGACGCATTTTCAACTTCATAGCGCCCCAACATGGGGATAGTCACTTCACCATATCGCCCCATTAAGACGCGCATCCCTAATTTGCCATCTTTGGGATGTCCCAAATATTCGCCCATATCGCTATTTGCCAACCATTCAAATTTTGCATCTACCGCTTCGGCTTCGCGGCGGATGGTATCCATCACCATAGGGGCTTGGGGCAAGCTATAGGCGGTGCTATGTGGCTTAATAATCCCTGCTTTGTGCCACGCAATTCGTTCTAGGGTATTGCCCAAATAACGGGTATGTTCCAGCATGATGGGCGTGAACAACGATAGGCGGTTATTGACCAGCGAATTATCATCATAGCGTCCGCCACGCCCCACTTCAATCATGGCAACGGTCACATCTTGCTCATCGAACCATTTGAGTGCGGTGGCTAAAAATATCCCTTGTGGGCTTAAATACCGCCCTTCATCCAATGTGGCATTGACCGCATCAATTTGGGGAGAAATTTCGCTGATGATGCGGACTAAATCGGCTTCGCTAATCATCTGCCCGTTCACACGAAAGCGTTGCCGATAGGTGGTCAGGTGTGGACTCGTCACCATGCCCACTGTATGCCCCAATGATTGCAATAATTTGGCGGTAATTGCCGTCACAGACCCCTTGCCTTTGCTCCCTGTGACAATGGCATATTCACGGCGCGAGTCGAGTAACCCCAGTTCCATCAATAAGCGACGAGAAGGGGATATATCGCGGGTATTTTCGTCTAATCCACGTTCACGCCAATTGGTACGGGCGAGTGATTCAAAGACATAGGTAATTGCTTCAGTTTCGGTTATAAAACGCATCATCTTGACATTTCTTTTTTCACAAATCAATAAATCTAGGTTATCATTTTAATGATTTTATAAAATTTTCGTAGGGGCGCTGATGATGAAAAAAATAATCTTCTGGTTAATCTTGTTCCTCAGCTTGTCGGTTGTGCGTGCGGATGAATCAACCCCGTTGGTTGTGTGGGCAGAAAATGGCGATTTGGGTGTTTGGCAAGCTGGCACAAGTCAGATATTTTCAGTGGGTAATCTGATTTTCCCCAAATTATCCCCTAGTGGCGAACAAGTCGCATTATTGCGTGGCGATAATCGTTATCCAGAATTCTTATCGGTGATTTCAATTCAAGATGGCAATTTACGAGATGTAGATACTCGTTATCCGCGTTGGGTGGAGTGGCAATCCGAGACAATTTTATGGGTGAATACGTATGTTCATCCATCAGAAGGCGAGTTGGATATAACACAGGATACGCTTTTATATCGGGTAGATTTGGCGACAGGTGCGATTCGCCAATGGGATATGGGAGAGCCTTTTCGGATGACCATGAATCCCAGTCGCACATGGTTGGCATTGGTGTTCGCGGGTATCTATCAACAAGCAGAGGGGCGAATCAGTTTATTATCGTTGGCGAATGATGAGATGATAGCCCAACAGGTGATGACATTTCCTGCTATTTCTAGCGCATCGCATGGTGGCTATTATCCAACAGTCCAATGGATAACAGATGATGTTGCTTATGTTGCCATTCCACACCCAGATGCGTTATATACG
>JALONZ010000211.1 GCA_025454675.1 Anaerolineae bacterium
TTTTGGGTCGCAATCGCATCACGCATGGCTTGGGTCAATTCTTGCATGGTCAGCGTATTGACCGCTTTGAGGAGCGCATTTTTATCATCGAAATGTTTATATAAGGATGGGGCTTTGATGCCCAACGCCCCTGCTAATTGTGCCATTGTCACGCCCTCATATCCACTCGCTTCAAATAAATCACGGGCAGTCTGGATAATTTGGTCGTGTGTGACTTGGGTCGGATGTGGCATGATTTATAACCTTTGCAGATGCGAATCTTTGAATTGTGTGGGATATTTTAGCCCATAACCCAGCAAACGGTCTAATCCGATATGCCCCAACCAAATGAGCGCAAACCCAATCATTGCCTCGGTGTTGGTCAATAACCCAATCAGTGCAATGGCTAACGGAATCGCTTCGGTGTGTCCAATATTATAAATCAGGCTACCGAATT
This sequence comes from Anaerolineae bacterium, assembly GCA_025454675.1. Taxonomy (GTDB): domain Bacteria; phylum Chloroflexota; class Anaerolineae; order Aggregatilineales; family Phototrophicaceae. The sequence goes on from JALONZ010000211.1 coordinate 437, forward strand.
GCGGATTCCGCGCATACCCCACCATGAACACGTCAAATGAGAAAAATAACACGGCGAATACCCAACCATTCGCCCCTAATTTGGCATATAAGACGCAGGCAGTGATAAAAATCGCACCACCTTCGACATGAAGCATCAATTTTGGTAAGGATGGGGTGTTTTGTGCGGACATCAAATCATCTCCTGATGGTTAATATTGTTAGCTATCATAGCTAATTATATTATCCATCAGGAGGTTTGTCAAGCAATCAAAATCATGGGGCGTACCATGTGGCATTGATGAAACTGGTACAAAATTCTTCATTGACCTCATTGGAATCCACAAAATTGATGACGGTATCGCGCACAGAAATCAATTCTAGGGTATTGAGGGATTGCACCATCACGGTGAGGGTGGTGGTTTCATCGCGTGTGAATTGCCGTCCTTCTTCATCCCGATAGGGACCGGGCGGTGTAGTCGTTGTAATTTCATACACCCCATCGCCAATTTGGGGGATAAACACTTCTAATGGGAACACACCAGTGGCACGAATCCCGCCATCTAAAAATTCGAGCTGGACGGATACTGTTTCGCCAGAATCATCCACACATTCCATCCCTTCACCTGCTTCCACTTTGGTGATAACCGCGTTATAAACCCCACTCAATGCAGGCACACCACCGACTAAGGCTTCAATGGCGGGGGGAATTTCTTCTTCTGGCAAGGTTGGGACGATAATTTGTGTGCCGAAAAACGCGCGTGCCACAGGTAATGCCGACATCGCTTGGAAATTATATGGGACGGGATAATTAGGCGGCGCAATTGGTGAGCGCCCATCTTCACTCATGGGGATGGTGGCGAATGTGCCTTCTGGGACGGGTTGCGTCACACCTTGCGCGGTGACATAACCCGTTCCTTCCACAACCGACATTTTCAATTCACCCGGTCCAAAACGCAAATAAGCGGTCGAACCCAAGCTAATTTGCACCCCATTGGCGGTGAATGTCACCCCACGCGCCCCTTCTGGCGTTTGGATGAGCAATCCGCTATCAGGCGCTTCGGCACAGGGTTTATCACCGACACCGGTTTGGAAATAAAAGGATTGCATGGGTGTGGGGGGGGGTGGCGCATCATCATCCACCACAGGCAGGTCAATCACCATACTTCTATCACGCAGGATTTCAGATGCCACCCATGCGCCACCCATGCCATATCGAATCCGCGCCCAAATACCACTTTCATCGCGCCCATAAGCGACTACAACCGTACTCGCATCAATCGCGCCAATGACATTATCATTATTCTGGCTATTGGGTGTAGACCGTACCCGTCCGCGTGTGGTGACGGCAGTATCGAGCAAATCACCCGTTTCGGTGGCATTTTCCAATGAGACATCACCAAAGATGAGGAAAGTGACATTTTGACCGGGGAGTGTATCGGGCAAATTGGCTTGCATTTGCATCAGCGCCACGCCCCAAGTGCCATTATCCGTATCCATTGGCGCAAGGGTGAGTGTGCCTAAGTCATTCAACGAAACAACATCACCGACTTGCTCAAAGATAAAATCTTCCTCACCATCCAACGGTGTGGCTTCACCCATAAAATTGGCATAACACAGGGTGTTGCGACCTTTATCTAAACAAAAATTTTCGGCAGAATCGAGGGCGGCGGCGACAATATCAGGGCAGACCCCGCTTTGTGCCAAAATTTGTGCAGGTGCAATGATGAACACCAAACACATGGCAATCATTTTGGTGATACGCATGATTTTCATACAAACCTCATCCTTTTTAATTGTTACAATTTGAAATATTGTAGCACGGATTTTTGTGATAAATTCAAGCGGGTTATCATCATCGTATGGCAATCGTATGCTAGAACACAAAAGGCGCAACAGGTGCGCCCTTTAATAATTGTGAGGTTAATTCCGTAGGGGCTTGCCATGGCAAGCCCCTACACGCCAAAACCGAATATTTTGGGTAACATTACCGACCCAGATTCAAAATTTGAACCGTGCGTGAAATGGTTGTGCCATCTTCAAGCATGGTACTGCTAATCACACCTTCACCCAACACATTAACAATCGCTTCAATCAGTTGCCCATTGGGATTATTGCGGTCTTGCGCCACAATCCAACGGGTGAGCGGAATGGCATTGACGGCACTATCATATAAAACAGATGTCGCATTGGGCAGGATATAGGCTTGTGACAAGGCAAATGCACCACCAGCCCCACCGCGCAAACTCTCGGCAACAGCGCGTTCTGTCCCGATGGCGAATACCGATTCGTTGGCGCTAATGACCAGTTGAAATGCGGGTTTGTCGCTCACTTCATACCCATAAATATCTATAAACAACGCATCCGCGCCTTCTAATGTATCTTCACGGAAAGCGACACCGCGCACACCCATCGTCCGCAAGGCGAGGGGCAATGCCCGCACCAAATTCCGCATCGATTCCACCGATTGCGCCCCATCGGTCACTTGGAATACCAACGCGGTATCAATCGGGAAATTCGGGTTATCCAATTCTGGATTGGAGCGCATAAACCACACAAAATCACGGCTCATCCAATTGCCAAAATCACGTTCCAACGACATGCCGGTAAAACCCGACACGACTGCATCGGCAACACGACCAAATGCGGCAGTGCCTTGCGCGACCATCTCTTGAATTTCGGCATCATATTGCGGATTGAATTCGCTGGCAGACAGATAACGCCACACACTTTCTAGGGTGGTGCGGAAATAATCACCATATTGAACAGGGCTTACACCTTGCAAGGCGAAAATCGAATCGGCAGGAATGTAAGCCGTAAATTCTGGATTCACCACCAAATTGGGGGGCATTGAAATTCCCAATTGTTCCATCAAGGTCATATTGCCTGCGGATGAGACACTATCCAAAATCAGGACATTGCCATTTTCAATCTTTCCCGCAACGGCAATCGGTCCCATCATTTGCGCCAGTAATAAATTTTGAGCGCGAACAAATTTAGGCGTATAATCTGAGCCAGTCATCGCATACGATTGGATGGTGGGAATATCCACATATACCACAAAATTATACGCATCGGCGGGCATGGCATTCAACGCATCTTCAAACGCATAACTCCCCAGCAAACTGCCACGCACATCAGTTGGTGGGATAAACTTGGATGAATTGGTGATGACCAAATGATTATCGGTGACAAGGTACACATCACCATTGGGGTAAAATTCGGGATAGAACGCATCATAAGCATCTGTGGTTTCTAGTGTGCGTTCACCCGCCAAGCCTGCTTCTAAATAATCTAAAGCCAATGCGCGGTCGGTAATTTTGACCAACAACGCATATTCTACATCATCATTAGAATAGCTATAGTCGGTTAACGAATCGGGTGGCAACACCCCAAACGCAATATAATCGCCCAACCATGGGGCAACATCATCTTGGAAATCGGTACTCAGCAAGTCTTGAAACAACAAATCCAAGCCATCAGACAAGGTTATCGCAGACCCAACCGTGCGTTCTTGAACAGCCAAAAACACATCATTCAGCGTGTTTATATAACCGACATCGGTACGAATTGAGAAATAAAATGGCGTGCTAGAGGGGAAAAAACGGGCGGCATCAACCAGTGTGCTAAATTTTTCCGGTTGAACTTGGGCGCTGGCAGGGGCAAATATCACCAGAGAGAAAACCATCGCCACGAGCAACAATAATTTTTTGTGCATTGTATCACCTCATTTTTGTAATTTGCGAAAAGCATCACAAATGTGATAATTACATTTAACCACAGAAAGATTGCAAAAAGTTCATTTTTTAATCTAAACTTATAGAAAGCGTTAGCCATTCGTAGGATAAGGAGTTCATCATGCCCACCATACCCAATCACGCCATCACCGCCACGGTTCATGGTGAAAAATCGCAACAAGGCTTTTATAAAATCCCATTTATCATGACAAACCCCCAACAACAAATTAAAAATGGCACCACAATCATCATTCTGGCGCGTGATATGAGCGCCGAGTGGTTAGAAGGGGTGCTGATTGAGGATAATAAACTCATTCACGGTTGGATACAAACCAACGCCACGCGCAATTTAATGGCAGACGGCAGAATCATTGCGCCACAAGCCCTACCCCAATCCGATTATGCCTATAACACGCGCCGACAAGTTTATGATGCCTCTCGGTATCAAAAATCATTGCGCGGGATGGCAGGCATCAAAGTGTATGGGATATTTTTGATGGTATTCACCGTGATTAGCATCATCATTGGTGGTATAGCAGGCGTGTTATTCATTCAAGATGGGTCTGATTTTACTGGGAAATTGCTCATCGGCATCGGATTGGGCGCGGCAGTTGGGTTTGGGCTTGGCTGGATACCCGCCTTCATCCCGATGGCGCGTAATGAGGCATTTCAATTGATGGATAGCCGATTTAAGGCGCTGAATAAATTGCATCGGGAACACAAAGGCGACCCCATTCGCCTAGAATCACAGATGGATTTGGAACGGGCAATCTCTAAATCCATGAACGAATTACGATAATGCGGATACAGGCAGAGGTAGACTCTGCCTATATTTTTTATGCCGATTCAGCCGATAAATTCATGTGTAATTCCAGTAATTGGCGTGTCTGCACGGCAACCATCGCCGTTGTTACCCCGTTTTTATCGGCAAATTCGACCTCATAAACATCATACGCCCATTTTTCGACAACTGTCCCCACCTGCCCACGAATCAGTTTATGTTCTGGAATATCTTCTAATA
>JALONZ010000212.1 GCA_025454675.1 Anaerolineae bacterium
TCCCCCTCTCCAAATTGGAGAGGGGGCAGGGGGGTGAGGTCAAAAAGCAATTTTGTTGTTAAGTTGCTGTATATGGGGCTTGCCATGGCAAGCCCCTACAGTTACCCCGATTTCACAGCGTTACCCCAACGCAAATTTCTTCACATCACTATATTTTGCCCCTTGCCGATGTAATTGACTTTCCACCAACATAAACTCGTTTATCCGAAAAGTGTCTGTCGCATACCCCGCGTGCGTTTTAAGGAAAAATTCCACTTGTGATAAGGGATTATCGGTTTTCAGGCGGGCGAGGGTGATATGCGGATTGAAGGGTTTATCTTGTTCGCCAAAACCTGCGCCAATCATCGCTAATTCCACTAATTTTTGCAAATCATATAAGGCTTTGGGGGCAGATAATCCTGCCCATAACACACGGGTGGGCTTTTTGATATTTTCTGGAAAACACCCCACCCCTTTCAGCGACATATCAAACGGCATGGCATGAATGTCTGATAATGCCGATTCGATTTTGCCCACTTTTGAGGCTTCAACATCCCCCAAAAAGCGCAATGTCAGGTGAAATTGGCTTTCATCAGACCAGCGTGCCGTTGGGATGGTCATTTTAAGGCGCAATAAGCCTTTTTTCACCGATTCGGGCAGGTGTAATGCGATGAATAAGCGGGGCATGATTAATCATCCTCACGCAAATCATTTAGCCAATCGAGAATTATTTGGGTGGTGGGGTCATCAGGTGTGCCGATAGCCGTCACCAAACCAAAATGGTCACGGTCATCAATCACATGCGCCGTATACGGAATTTCAAATTTATCGAATATCGCGCCCATATCGGCTTGCTCAACCAGCAACTCTGGATAATCATTTTGGGATGCAATCATCAGATAGGGCGGAATATCCATATTTTCGACTGTATCTTCAATCAGATGAATCGGCGAGACGGCTTGGCGTTCTGCATCCCCATCTGGGAAGGCATTCCGCGCCCAATTCATAATCCAGTCATCAATCCAGTATAACCCGCTATAAGAAATCACCCCTTTGATGATGGACGGGTCAACATCCACCGCTTCTAAATATTGTGGGTCGAGTGTGAGCAAACTCACCATATGACCGCCCGCGCTATGCCCTGTGAGGAATAGCATGTCTGGGTCGCCACCATATTCGGTGATATGCTCAACCAGCCACGCCACCGCCATCGCGCCGTCTTGGGTATGGGCGGGGTGGGTGAATTGTGGGGATAGCCGATAATTGATAATCGCCACACCATAACCTGCCTGCGCGAGGGTATTGCCGATGTTGGCATAGCCATTTTTATCCCCGCCGACCCACGCGCCACCATGCACATAAACTACTATTGGGAAATTTTCGGTGGTGGGCAGGTACAAATCCAACACTTGACGCGGATGGGCATCTTCCGCCGTGTTATAGGGTATATCGGTTAAAACACGAATTTGGGGCATAGGCGTTTCTCCAATCAGCAATATGAGCGCGAATAACCATAAAATCATGTGTCATCCTCTATGATAATCATCACTTTTGATGGTGTTCATTATAACCTGTTTTGGTTAAGAACGGGTTTAATAGCAAGCATAAACGCCTATTATGCGCTAAAATAACCTGCATGACGAATCATTTCTCACGAGGCGATTATGATAGACCCACGTATTCTTCAGGCATTGAGTAGTAGCGACTCTGATAAGCGCAAAAAAGCGGTGGCATATTTGGCGAAATCGCTGGATAGAGATGCGCTTCCACATTTGGCGCGAGTATATAAAACCGATTCTGACCCCGAAATCCGAGAACTGGCGAAAAAAGCGGGTGCATATATCCAAAAAAATGCGCCTCAAGCCTCTGTAATGGATGATGAGGAAGAAGCGGACGATGAATCTTATTCGCGCTATAACAATTTATATGCAGATGATGACGAGGACGATGAACCCGTCTATACACCATCCAGACGCAACACTTATATGGATGATGACGATGAGATAGCTACCGATGTTAACGATGACATCCCACTCCCATCGAATATCCAAGTTTCGGCGGTGGCAGAAGAACGCGCCAAGTCGTTTGTGGAGCAAGCGATGGATTGGAATGTGCGCGGGAATAATAATAAAGCAGTGGAGATGCTCAAAAAAGCCTTCAGGACGAATCCACGCCTTGCATATGATAGTTATACGATGGGCTTGGCGATGAATATCACGGGGTTGAGTTCGGATGATACCAAGCGCCTATTATCTCCATCGGCAAAAGAGATGCAAAAAATGGGTGTAATTGAAAAATCTGCGCCTAAAAAATTAAATGCCATTCAACAATTTTTTGCGTTGGTTATTTTTATCGGCGCGACTGCCTCGCTCATCGGCTTTTTTGCCCTCCCATGGATAGATTTTGGCTGGATACCCGTAGAAGGGGCTGACCAAGCATTAGCCAGTGGTGATTTGGCGGGGTTAGGTGCGTTGGGTGTGAATGTTGATGTGAATAATCTGAATACAGTTGGTGGGTCTCTATCAGAAGTGCAAAAGGTCTTGAATACACCCATCATTCGTGAAGTTGAAAATGCGGTCGGATTTGGCGAAGAAGCCGATTTAGTTCGCCAGCTCATCGGCGGGTTGCGTAGTGTTCGTTCCACTGCAACGGGCTTAGATACCACGCTTTATATGATTGGTACACAAGATGTTTTGCGCTCATTTGGATTTGGCGGCTTGCTTGATTTTTTTAGAAACGCCCTCAACAATCAACAATTCCTTGATAGTTTTGTGAGTGGATTTACAGAAGGGCTTGGTAGCGCAGATTTGAGTTCATTGGGTTTAGGGAATTTAGATGCCAATATCATACGAGGTGGATTTGATACGGTGTTAGAACAGCTACGTTATACCCCCCAAGCCGTTGATTTTTCGGTGATTGCCGTGCCTGTGGCGGCGAGTGTTGCTTTTTTACTCGGTTTATTATTGCTTCTATCGCCCAGTGGTATGGTGTGGTTTTTGTGCATTGTATTCGGATTAGCGGGTGTGGGTGCATGTGCTTATTTTTATACCACCGCGATTAGTAACCTGATGGTTATCGGCAAAACAGGGCTTAATGTTTTGACCGATTTACCCGCGCAAGGTCTTGCAGTGACATCTGCCACTCAATTTATCGGCTTAGGCTTCTGGGTGACAATGGGCGGGTTAATTGCGGTTGCTCTCTCGCCGTTCTTAGGCTTGTTATTTGCCCCTGGCAAGCAAGAGTAGGAGTTTTTTGATGAAAACACGACTTCATATATCAATCGGCTTATTATTGGGATGCGCCTTGTTGTTGGTGCTGGGCATGTTTGCCAACCCAACTGTTAGCAATGCCCAAATATTTGCCACCAATACACCGCGTCCGCCCGACCCACTCGCCATTTCACCCGATTTACCCGTTGAACGCTATGCGTTGCGCTTATGGTCTGCGCCGCAATTGATAGATGTCCTCATCAGTGTGTTGGGCAGGGGGGATAATTCGGCAGTTTATAGTGATGCGGTGCGCCTGATACAATATGAAATGGCATGGCGTTTTCCCAATGCCCCACAAGACACCCTCACACGCCAACGCCTATTCACCGCCATGCTCAATGCCCCGCGTGGTGTGGCGGATATGCGCGGTGTTGCCCGCCCATTGGCACTTGCCGCCCTCACCACTGGTCAAATAGATGATTTTCATATTGATGAAGTTGCAAGCCTGAATATGGATGGTGATGGCTTTCCGGATGTGGTGTATCAATTGCGTTATCCCGCCGATGATGCACAACCTGCTTTATATCTGGATTATATCATTGTGCGCGGAAGCGCCTCTGGAACGCCCCAACTGGCACCCTTGCCTCAAGATGTATATGCCGCGCCATACCGCGATTTACTCGGTGTGGATTTGTTGGCGACTGGCGATTATACGGGTGATGGACTGGATGAGGTGATTATCCGCCAAGATTTTGATGGTGCAAATGACCGTCTGGTGGTATATGGTTGGCGTGGTGAAGGCATCACCGATTTAGCCGTCTCTCCAATTGAGTTTGGTGATGTGGTCAATTTATCCAGTGGGTTGCTTCAAGTTTTACAATACGAAGTAGAATCGGAAAAATGGGGTTGTTATCGGTCTAAAGGCGTGAATTGGGTCTGGTCATCGAATTTCTTCCGCCCTGTAGCCGATGCGAATCCGGCTTATTTGCAATTGAACACGATTGGGTGTCAGATGGTCGCGGCGCAACCCCTCTATGAAAAACCGCCCGCCGATGCCCTGAGTGCTGTACAAGATATTTTAGCCAGTCATTCATCGGATGAAGCAGGATATGCCCAAGCGACTTTGGCGATTGCTATGTTAGAATGGCTGAATGACCAACAATCAAGCGCCTCGTTGCGTGTCATCAGCCTGAGTAATACGCCCAATTTGCCCCCAAGCATCCAACGCCAGATAAGCGTGTTTGAAAATGCCATCGCGCAAAATGATTCACCGATTGTTGCTTGTGGTGAATTAACACCCAACAACGGCGTATGTGATATTGACCAACTCATCGCCCGTTTATTAGCAGAAAACCCCATCTCGCGGGTGGGGGATGTTCAAGTACAACTCGAAGCATTGGGTTTGCCAGTTCAATCTGTTACGACACTCTCCCAAGTGGGTCGCGCCGACCGTCTGTTGGCGACATTTGCCATCACAGGGGCAAGCCAATGGGCATTTGCGCCACTGAACGAAAACGCTTATGTCCCCGAAAAATTACCGACCATCGCCCCGCCTGTTGTGTTACAACTCAGCAGTATCCCCAACACGGCATGGACAGCATTGTTGCTTAATGATGATGGCATATCGGCGTTGAATATTATTGATAATGCCATCCGCCAAAATCCTGCGCTGGGAAATTTGCCAGAAGTCCAGTATTTCCGCGCCTTTTGCTTTGACCTAATTGGTAATCGTCCCAATGCGGTGGCGGGTTATTATCAATTGTGGGTGGCAAATCCGACCAGTTTGTGGGGACGGCTGGCTGGCGCACATTTAGAAGCCCGCTAGATGGCTTGTCGTTTTGGGACGGCATGATGCAGGTTAGTTTTTTAATGCGGAATACAGCCCCACCCCCCAGCCCCCTCCCCACGTTGTGGAGAGGGGGAGAAAACCGCCATTTTGTGGGTAAAAGTCCCCTCTCCATGCAATGGGGAGGGGATTTAG
>JALONZ010000213.1 GCA_025454675.1 Anaerolineae bacterium
GATGGATGTCAATTAAATGCCGATTTGCACACGGCGCACATTGGCGATTTCATCATGGGCAATGGGGCGGATTTGATGCGGATGCACCGCCACCAACGCCACAAATTCACCTGTGAGCGTGACAAATTCGACTTCATAACCAGCAGGATTGGCATACACATGCACCACCATGCCAACATCACCCATTTTTAACCCCTGTTCAGCTATATCTTCTGTCAAGACGACTTCGGTTAATTCTTCTATCATGACCTATCCTTTTCATCAACTCAGAGTGGGTACGCGCTAATTAAACGCGGGATGATGCTATATTCATCAATTGACCAAATCACCCGCACTTGCGGATTGCGCCCATCAGGTGTGATGAGCATCCCTTCAATCACATAATGCGTCCCAAATGGCGGGCGCGGTACAACCGACTGAACATCATGCGTTTGGGCATGGTGTTTGAGTGCATCCACCATGATTTGCCATGTCTCTATTGTAAACCCAAATGCCAAAAAGAAACGGGCTTTGCTTTTGCCATTTTTGCTATCCAAATTGAGCAAATACAAGGTAATTTTGTTTTTGGGAACAACCGCATTTTCGACAAATGGCAATTTCATATCGTTTTACTCGCCCCGTTGCATATAACGCAAATAATTGGCATGATTCACATGCCCATACATATCACATTCATAATGGCGCACCCCCTAAACGGGATATTCACCAAAACTAAACCACTTTCACCCGACTCGATTTCGATGAGATATTCGTATTGAAGCGTTGCAAGAAAATATCCACGAAGCTATCGAGGCTATACCCCACCAAAAACGCGGTTTGCCAATCGGCGCTACCCGTCAGGAATACCAAGCCCAAAAAGCCTATCCACATGGAGACAATCCCCATGATGATGCCCCGTTCATGAATATGAATCCATGTGAACCAGTCATCTATGGCTAAAAATGCCTGCTTGGGGTCGTTGGCGCGGGCTTGCTTGATGCCATCTATGCCGATATGCACCACCGCGCCGATGATGACAAACACGTAGGTGATGAGCAAATTCGGCGTGCCACCAGGGACCGTTATCCATTCCTGCAAATTGAGCAATGTCCCCAATTCCCCCACCCCAACCGCAATCAGCGCCCCGAACATAATCGTGAGCGTGATGAAAATATAACTCAGCCGTCTGCGACCATAATCGGCGGAGGCATGAAACACAATTCCCTGCGCGGTATCAATCACCCCGTTTTGAATCAACACAGGACGCGCCCCCAAATACGTCAGGACTTTTTGCCGACCCTCATCATTCGGGATTTCATCTTTGAACGCGGCATGAAAATCGAGGGCTTGCCCGATGCGGATTTGCTCCAATTGCAAATTCAGGCGTTCTGGGATGGTGAGGAGCGCGGTTTGATAAATAATATCGTCAATATCATCCTTCGCTTCTTTGGCACAGCGCAAAATGCCATTTGCCACCGTAATTTCTTCATCTGGCTGAATGACGACCTTTTCCTTATCGCCAGTTTCGGGGACGAGTTTGGTGGATGGTGGCGGGGGCCAATTGAGCGTCACTCGTTCCCAAAAATTTTCGATGTTGGTGATGTCATCCCCATAACGACTATACAAAGCGGGGGTGCTGTTCATCAGCGCCCGCAAATCGCGGATGCGCGTGCTAATTTGTTTCACGTTGCGGTCATAAATCGGCTGGCGGGCGCGGAGTGTGGTGATGATTTCGCGCGAGCGCATCGCCACATCATTCATGGGTTCTTTGCTCAATACTTCGACCAGTGTGGTACGTAAATTTTGGACTTCTGCCCGCACATCGCGCAATAATCCCAATAGGCGAGCATGATTTTCTGGTTCAGACATGATGATTTATCCTTTTTATCTGTTTAATAACACGCGCAACGCCTCTACAACCGCATCGGCATCGGATTGGGTGTTATATCCTTGAAATGAAATGCGAATAAAGTGATTGTCGTTCCATGTGATAATCGGTGCCTCGACACGATGTTCATCGTATAGGCGTTTTTTGAAATCATTCGGGTCAATTTTTGGCAACGGCGCAAGGCACATCTGCCCCAGCCAAAATTCTGGCGCGGGGATGGGTAAACCCGTTATATCGGCGATGCGTTGGCGGGTTTGGATGGCGAGTTCATGACACCGCGCCCGCACCGTGTCCCAATCGTGTTCGGCTTGGAATTGAATGGCGGCTGGCACACTGAGATAGGCGGATATATCGCGTGTGGCTTGATATTGATTTTGTTGCACAAGGCGCGTTGTGGCGGATGATAATTGCAATCCCCCGCCCATTGATTGCCCTGTGGCGGGTTGATAGCCCCAACTGATGACCAACGGGTCTATCAGATGATGCAATTCTCGGCGGGCATATAAAAATGCCGCACCTTTGGGTGCAGATAACCACTTATGGCAATTACCCGTATAAAAATCAGGGTCAAGTTCGGTCAAATTGAGGGGCAATTGACCGGGAGCATGTGCGCCGTCAATGACGGTATAAATCCCCGCATCCCGCGCCCGTTTGATGATGTCGCCAATCGGAAAAATCATCGCGGTGGGTGATGTCAGGTGGCTGATTGAAATCACTTTGGTGCGCGGTGTGACGGCGCTCCATAAGCGTTCCACAAAGGCTTCATGGGTGGTGAATGGCAGTGGCATGGGTTGGCGGATGTATTTTGCGCCTGTTTTTTCGCAGATGAACTGCCATAACAAATCCACCGCGCCATATTCATGGTCAGTAGCGAGGATTTCATCCCCCGCTTGGAGTGGGATTGACCGCGCAATGGTGTTCATGCCCACGGTGGCGTTGGGGATATACACCAAGTCATCGGCGTAACAATGCAAATAATCGGCTAAGGTGGCGCGGGCTTCATCTAATAACACATCGGCACGCCGTCCCAAAAATTCAACTGGTTGGGCTTCAAGTTCGCGTTGCCATGCCTGATAGGTTTCAAATACGGGCAATGGACATGCCCCAAATGAACCATGATTCAAAAACACGACATCAGGGCGGAGCAAAAATTGGTCACGCATGGAAAAATCCTTATTCATTTCACCGATAAACGGACTACGCGGTCATGACCCGCATAATCATGAATCACTTCTACCAAAATCACCTCAAGATGTTCGCGGGCAAGCGCAATCACATCCTTACTCTGCCCCGACCCCACTTCTAAAAACAGGCGTGTGGGTGGAATCCCGACTTCGCGCACTTGGGGGAACAAATCTTCAAAATATGCCAAACCGTTATCACCGCCATCAAGCGCCATACGCGGTTCAAATTTGCTCACGGCTAAACGGTCAACAATACCCGATTCGATATAGGGCAAATTTGCCAAAATAAGGTCAATCTTCAGGTTATTATCACGGATGGGTTCAAGCAAACTGCCTTCCATGAACTGAATATTGGTCACGCCATGCAGTTTGGCATTGCGCTTGGCGACATCTAAGGCTTTTGGACTCATATCAATGGCGTAAATGGTCGCTTCGGGGAAGCGTAACGCAAACGAAATAGCGAGGATGCCACTGCCAGTACCAATATCCACAGCTTTGACATCGGCAGGATTTTTATAAAACCCCTCCACCATCAAAATGGCGTGTTCCAAAAGGTGTTCCGTCTCTGGGCGGGGAATGAGGACATCGGGCGTGACGATGAAATCGCGCCCATAAAACTCGCGGCGCTCCACCAAATAGGCATAAGGTTCACCATTCACACGACGCTTAACGAGGTTGGCATAGGCTTGAACTTGGTCATCAGTCAACGATTCTTCCGGATAGGCGATGACATGAGCGCGTTGCACACCTAAAATATGTGCCAAGAGGAGTTGTGCATCTAGCGAAGCACTATCTGAATATTCTTGTAGTTGTTTTTTCGCTTCTTTGAGGGCAGTGCCAATTGTCCAATCAGACATGGGGAATTATCCTAATCAACCAGCATATAGGGTTAATCATAACGCAAATTTTGCAAAAATCCCAAAGGGGATATGAAGAAAATGCACTTTTTTAGCTAAACATGCGCTTGTCAATAAGATATTATCAGGGGTATAATGAACACCTAGCCACTTGGCTAAAAAAGTAAAAATTTTTGCAAACCGTGTTCGGTTAGGAAATGATGTAGCCAGCTACATTAATCCGATTATGAGTTCAGAGACAACAGGGATGGACGAAAAAAATATGGAACAGCCATCTATGGCATCAACACCACAAGACGACGAAGTGAAAGCCACTTCTGTAGAAGAAACATCTGCCCCCATCATGGATGTCGCAGAAGTAGTTGCCTCTATAGAAGAAACACCCGCCCCCACTATGGATTTGGGAGATGAAGCCCCTTCTGCTGGTGATGAACCTCATCATGAAGAAGAAGTTCAACATCCCCCAGCACCTGATGCTCCACCTTCGCGCTTTAAGCGTGGCGATTTGGCAGAAGGTGTGATTACCAGTTCAACACCCACCGCCGTCACGGTTGATTTTGGCGAGGGCGCAATTGGTGTTATCCCTGGTCGTGAATTGGAACGGATGACCCGCCAAAGTTTGGAAGAACTCACCGAAGGTAAAAAGATAACAGTGTATGTGGTGAATCCACATTCACACGAAGGCACCATCATATTATCGGTGAATCGCGCCATCGAAGAACTCGATTGGCAACGCGCCGAAACCTTCCACAAATCCCAAGACCCGTATGAAGCCAATGTCGCGGGTTATAACAAGGGTGGTCTCATCGTGCGGTTTGGTCGGTTACGCGGGTTTATCCCCCAAAGCCAAATTAGCGATGACCGCAAACGCCTGTTAGAAAATGGTGAAGGCACAGTCGAAGACCGCTATGCCAAGATGGTGAATGAACCCATCGTGGTGAAGGTGATGGAAGTTGACCGCAGTCGCAACCGCCTCATCTTATCGGAACGGACTGCCGCCCGTGAACGCCGTGAACGCCGTAAAGAATCGCTCATCGAAGAATTGACCGTTGGGCAAATTATCGCCAATGGACGTGTCGTGAGCCTTGAAGATTTTGGCGCGTTTGTGGATGTGGGTGGTGCAGAAGGGTTGGTTCACCTGACTGAAATTTCTTGGAAACATGTGACTCACCCCAAAGAAGCCCTCAAAATTGGGCAAACGGTGAAGGTTGAAGTGATTAGCGTTGACCGTGAACGTCGTCGTATCGGCTTGAGCATCAAACGTCAAGAAGCCGACCCTTGGGATGATGTGGCAACCACCTATCAAGTGGGTGATTTGGTCAAAGCGACTGTCACCAAAATGACCAAATTCGGCGCATTTGCCCGTTTGGTGGATGCAGAAGACATTGAAGGTCTCATCCACATTTCGGAACTGTCCGACAAACGTGTGATGCACCCCAAAGAAGTGGTTAAAGAAGGTGAACAACTCGATTTGCGCGTGGTCAAAATTGATGTGAAGAATCGCCGTTTGGGTCTTAGCCTCAAGCGCGTGAATTCACCTGAATGGTTAGACCGCGACTTGCAACGTTATATGTCTGGTCAATAATGATAGCGGGCGCGGGAGAATCGGATGATTCTCCCGCGCCCGTGTTACTCCCCATATGAAGATTACCCCACCCCAACAAAAAATTATCGCTGTTCTGTGTCTCATCGTCCTTTTGGGTTTGCTATATACACAATATTTGCGCCCTACCCCATTAACC